>LGET01000012.1 GCA_001507935.1 Thermococcales archaeon 44_46 | reverse complement strand
CTTTGAGTCTGTGATCCCATCTGGGGATCACGACAACCACCTGAAAGAATTCAGCAAAAACCCTAATAAAGGTTACTATAAACACGCCCGTCTTTATCCTTTTCTGGTGAAGTTAATGTGGCGTGAAAAGCTTAAGCAAGGGTTCCTTGAAAACGACAAGCTCATGATTGAGCTCAGCATAGGGGGAGAATGCGGGGAATGGTTCCCAAGTTTAGCTCTATACGATAAGGAAAACGACACTTGGTATTATTTTGACAATGACATTCCTCCCGGGGCTACCGAAGAGGAGGCATTAAAAAACGCGATTGAGTTTTTTGAAAAACTGATTATTGGACTGGAAAAGCCCAAAATAAAGAGCTCTCCCCTAAAAGAAGCCCCTGAGGAGATATATCTAAAGTTTAAGCAGTTCCTGGAGGAACTCAGAGATGAAGATAAAGGTTAGGCTCTATGGCGAGCTTGCTCTAAAGCATGGTGCGGAGGTTGAGCTAGAGGTTAAAGAAGGAGCCAGGGTTGGAGATGTTCTCAAAATTCTGAAAATAAGTGATTCAGAGCATCATTTGATTTTGAATGAAAGAAAAGTTTCAAAAGACCACCCACTAAGCGATGGAGATACCTTAAAGGTTCTTCCGGTAGTTTATGGGGGTTAACCCTCTCCCAGCCCAACATCTTCTCCAAAGGTAAGCGTCAGGTAAAGTTCCACTAAACCTTTCTCGATGTTCTCCAAGATTTTCTCTTCAAGATTTTTTATCTCTTCTGGAGAGAGGCACCTTCCTTCTTCTAAAACCTTTATTTTCCAGTTTTGTCTGTCGAATACGATTGTTTTTTCCTCCACTATAAGGGGGATGTACCTTATTCTAATCCCATAAAGCTCTTCTGCGTAGCCAGCTTTCTGATTTATCTCTTCTAGATGGGGTTTCAGATTTTTCATAAAACCACCGCAACTCTTAATACCTCTCTCGACTTTAAACTTTTAGGGTGATATAATGTACCAAAAGTTTGGATACCATTTCCATGCTTACCAACCCGGTGATCTAATTTATATTCACGATGGCTCTGGATGGGATCCAATAAAATATTCAGAACGATTAAGTCCGGTGTCCCTAAAAATAAGGAATATAGAAGTGAAATCCAGAAATTGGACAAGAACTGTTATCAAGGCATATGAATACACCAGCGATGCCTTAGGATCTCTAAAATCCAGAAGCGTAAGTGTTGATTTTGAGCCCTTCACACTTTACATGATCCTGAGATATAAACCAAAGATATACGCGGAAATAATCGATCTGCTCATGAACAAAGTGGAGCCGGTTCCAACAACGCCTTTTCATCCAATAATGCCCCACCTCAGCACTTTTGAACAGGAAATTCTTGCGAGAATCTCCTTCGATTTCTATGAACCCTTTATCAAAGACAAGGGTGTTGTTGGGTACTGGCTTCCCGAGAACGTTATCACTAAAGAAACTGCCAAAATTGTTGCCGAATCAACACAAAAGGAAATAGTGTTCCTTCTGGACGAGCGGCAGTTTGTTGGCCTTCACTTTCCCCAAGCAAAGTTCTCCTGCAACACATACAAATGCGACGATAAAATAGGATACGTCTTTGGAAGGGATCACCAGCTGAGCGATGCTTTTGCATTCAACACACTTGACGTTGACGGCCTTGTGAGGGCTGTTGTAGAAGGTAGAATAGATGTTTTCAAAGAGAACTCTGAGATTCCCTATTTGGTTTACCTCGCAAGCGATCTTGAGGCTTTGCTAAGCAACCCACAGCAGCTGGACAAGTTCATCACTTGGCTTTCAAAACTTGAGGAAAAAGGAGTTGAAACAATAAACGCAGTGGAGTTCATTAGAAAGAAGAGAAGTGGGGAGTTCAAAAGGTTAGAAGGAGAGTGCAGTGAGCACTTTAGAATCAACGTCAAGGACTACTCGAGCTGGAGTGACTATTACGATCTCAGCATAGACGGAAGGACAAGTGACATCAGATGGCTCGGCATGAGAAGAGAAGACGGCAGAGTAATTAACCGTGTCTACAAAGGGAAGAAGGTTTCACAGCTTTGGAAGTATGCCTTTACAAAGCTGTTCAGGGAACTAAACAGAAGCATACGCTTTGGTGTGATTGATTTGATCCACAAGTACCTCCCAGAGGCGAGCATAGAAGATATAAAGGAATTTCTGGTGAGATATGCTAGAATATTCTTTAGAGAACACTACGAATACTTTGAGATGGATACAACGGTAGAATACATAATGGAACCGCTTAAAGACCTTGATCCAACACTTGCTTTAAGATTGGGAAGGATATACTACATAATGCTGCTCGCCAACCACTCAGATCCCCGGTTCTGGGAAAACATCGACACAAGAGTAACATTTGAGAACGTCTCCGCGATCAGCAAGGCACTTATAGAGCTCATGAAGGTGTATATTGATGAGAACATGCACGAGAAAGCCAACTATATCCTCCTCGAATATATGAAGCTTCTTGCTTTCCCCCAACTCTACTACGACTACGAACTTTTCAAGATGCCCGGGCTTGAAGGATGGGAGACAAGTGAAAAAGCTTGGTTCGAGAGCCTAAAAAGCGAGGTTCCAAACTGTGATTACAATGTAATAACAAGGGCAGCCCTCTACGTTGGAAACGAAGACCTCCCAGAGGACATAAGAAACGCCTTAGAAGTTCTATATGATATGAAAAAAGCAGTGGCAGATACAGGCCATATCTCCGGAGAAATGCACGGAAACTGGGAAAACAAGGAATGGTGCGAACATAGGGCTAAGGTTTAGCCTTTTATGTTCCATTTTTCTTTGCTGAGAAAGAGATACGCCTCTTCCTCAAGTTCTGGAGGAACGAAGTTGATTGAAATCTCTGCATTTTTTATGACCTCTCTCAAGTTTTTGCCAAGGGCAACTTGGTTTTTGATGAGAAGGTCTTCGATAACGTCCACTATGCTTTCCGTAACCTCTTTCTCAGAATAAAGCCTCTTTCCCCTTATCCATACTTTTTGGTTCTTTGCATAAAAATCAAGCGCCCTCTCGCCCAAGAACTCTGGTCCGGGTTTTAAAATTACTCTTGGCCTCTCCACCCTATCGACTTCAAGCATGATGAACGCCTTCTCAGTGTATCCCCAATTTAAGTCAAAAACTTCAAAACCTTCCCTTTTCAGGCTCTTCTCAAACCCCTTCGCACTTCTCTCCAGCTGGGGAAGGAGAACATCATCCACGAGCTCGGGCTTTGGGAAGAGGAGAGTAACTAGATTTGTGCCTTTTTTCTTGAGCAAGGCCTTATAATTGCCAACCCTTGCTTTTGATGGAAAGAAAAACTCAATTCCCGGCTTTTCGACAAATTCTTTCGCTTTAAAATAAAACACCCCAAACTTTTCCCAGCTAAGAGAAGAAGCAACGTTTCTTCTGGGATCAACGGGGTCTATAACAATTAAGGGGCTTTCCCTTTCTCTTTCCACAGTTTTGTACGCTATTTCTGGCTCCTTCTTTAACCACCCCTCAAGGTCTATTATCTTGCTCTTCCCCAAGAACTCGACGTTCTCAAGCAGGTTCATAAAGGAATCGTATTTTATTATCAAAAGCTCCGTTAAGTAACCAGAGAAGCCTCTAACATAAACTTCACTGCCATATGCATTTATCCCTTTCAGAAACTTCTTGAGAAGCCTTACCTCGTCGTTTCTTCCGTTTAAGTGCTTTATCACCCACTCGGTGTGGAGTAGGGATCTATCTACTGCCGTCTTTACATCTCTCCAGCTTTTCACATCGTAGCAAGGTACAATGTCCACATCAAAACCCTTGTAAAAAGCCCTCACGTACGGATGTTCAGCGTAGGCTATTTCGTAACTCTCAAGTCTCTTACTGATGGCCTTCCCTAGCTCTAGCCCTCTTTTCCTCAGCTCCTCAAGTGGAACTTCAAGGGGAAATGCTAAAAAAAGATCCACATCGTGGTCTCCTGATAGATAGGTGTCCTTCGCTATTGAGCCCACCAAACGAGGGGTAACCTCTAAGTCCTTTTTCCCTATTTCTTCCTCTGCAATCTTAAGTATCTCCCGTGTTACAGCATTGACTAAGGTTCTTTCCTCCTCAGAGGGCTTTATCCTCTCCAAAACTTCCTTCAACAGTTCCATCAATGCTTCACCTAATCCTTCAACTCAAATCTTGCAAGGGTTTCATAAATGGGCCCTTTTGGTGTTAAAGTGCTCTTCTTAAGCTCTATTGCGCTGACCTCGAACTCGCCAAATTCCTCGTTAGAAAGCTCTTTCAACGCCAGCATGAGCTCAACCTTATCCTTCACGAATTTTACCCTTCCTATTGTTATGTGAGAAACAAAGTCCTTCTCTCGCTTAAAGCCAAGTTTGAAAAGAGCGTTGTCTATCTCCTTTGCTATGTTCTTTATCTCCTCATCGTTCTCCACTCCAGCCCAGATAACCCTGACATAATTGTAATTCGGGAACACTCCTATGCCCTTAACTTTTACGCTGTGCTTCTTGTGCTTTTTGGCTATCTGTTCTAAGAGTTTTTTGATATCCTCTGCCTGTTCTTCAGTTATTTCTCCCAAGAACTTTAGAGTAAGATGGAGGTTTTCCGGCTCAACAAATTTGATTTTTGCGGATTTTGTTTTTTCGATTTTCTCTTGCGCATCTATGAGTTTTTGTCTAACTTCGTCGTTAATATCAATCGCTATGAACGCCCTCATTCTCTAACCACCACTGGGAACTCTTCCCATGGGAAAACTATCCACTTATCAGTCCTGAAAACGTAAAAATCAGGCACAACTGAAGTCCACGGCTTCATTGCCAAGCATGCCACCTTGATATCTTTTGCACCTTTCTTCTTTACTTCTTCGATAACAACCTGAAGCGTCTTTCCTGTATCGCTGACATCATCCACTATTACGACTTTCTTCCCTTTTAAGTCCCCGTGGAGCGGGATTGTTATCGTGGGTTTTTCTCCCCTCTCCTCAATGTCCTTGTAGAACTTTACGTCGATTACCTTGAACTCCACGTCTCCTAAAATATGACTGAGCCGTACTCCCGGAATAAGTCCTCCCCTCGAGATTCCAACAATGACATCAGGCTTGTATTCTCTTAAACTATCAGCAAGTGAGAAGATTGCCCTATCAACCTGCCACCACGTGAGATAGACCTTGTCCATTCTCTCACCCTCCCTTGATATATGGTAGAGTAGAAGAGTTAGAGTTTAAAAACCCAGCGTTTTCAAATGCTGAGGTTCAAGCTTTCAATTCTTTTAAAGTCTTATTGGAACGACGTTCTTCGCCAGCTTCGTGTTGCCTGTGCTCATCTTTCAATTCTTCTAAAGTCTTATTGGAACCATATCGCTTTTAACAATTCTTCGAAAACGCCCCATGCTTTCAATTCTTCTAAAGTCTTATTGGAACGAGATTGGGCTATTAGAGTTATTAGGGGAACTTTATTATTAAAACTTTCAATTCTTCTAAAGTCTTATTGGAACCAACAATATCGCTAAATTTTCCTTTCCCAACACCCACAGTACTTTCAATTCTTCTAAAGTCTTATTGGAACTTAGCAAGCTGGCTTGAAGAACGTCAGTATTGTCTTGACGATGCCTTTCAATTCTTCTAAAGTCTTATTGGAACGAGCCTTCGCCGGGCATCCCCTCTCCCAGAGCCACCCTCTTTCAATTCTTCTAAAGTCTTATTGGAACATTAAAAAGCTCGAAGAGCTCAGGGGTGAGCTAGAATGCTTTCAATTCTTCTAAAGTCTTATTGGAACGTAAAGTTCTACCTTCATGACATCACTCGCACTAGTCATGGGCAAGCTAACTTTCAATTCTTCTAAAGTCTTATTGGAACTTGCAATTCAATGGAAAAACAGCAACTTGGGATATAACTTTCAATTCTTCTAAAGTCTTATTGGAACGCGTTGAGAAAGCACAGAGGTCAGCTTAGCATGGCAGCAATCTTTCAATTCTTCTAAAGTCTTATTGGAACCTTCAACATCCTCTATTCTTCATCATTTAAAAACTTGTGACAGCTTTATACTCTTTCAATTCTTCTAAAGTCTTATTGGAACTTTATTCCCAAACTCCGACTCCATTCGAGTCACCTCCCAAGCTTTCAATTCTTCTAAAGTCTTATTGGAACCTTTATTGCCGTTTTTGTCCGTATAAGAAAGAGTGTCTTTCAATTCTTCTAAAGTCTTATTGGAACTCAACATGGTTGAGCAGATATCTTTAATAGATGTTTTCTTTCAATTCTTCTAAAGTCTTATTGGAACTTCATCAAATACCTCATCCCCAGTTACATTACTTGAACTTTCAATTCTTCTAAAGTCTTATTGGAACTCACAATATCTAACAAAGCTAACTGTTTACGATGCTTTCAATTCTTCTAAAGTCTTATTGGAACTATGTCGCAGTATACAAAGATGAGCTTACAAAAATAACTTTCAATTCTTCTAAAGTCTTATTGGAACATCAGTTTTTGCTAAAATCAGTTTTTGAATGCTTTACTTTCAATTCTTCTAAAGTCTTATTGGAACTTTATTACACTTTCGAGGACCTCTTTAACAGAGTTACTTTCAATTCTTCTAAAGTCTTATTGGAACAATGTAGTAGAGGTCTCGTTGTTCAAAAGAGCTCTGCTTTCAATTCTTTTAAAGTCTTATTGGAACAGTTGCATTGAAAGGCGTTAAATTGCTAAAGATTAAGCCTTTCAATTCTTCTAAAGTCTTATTGGAACCATTAGCTGAATTTCAAAATACATTGAACTCCTTTATCTTTCAATTCTTCTAAAGTCTTATTGGAACATCTTCAATGTCCCTTAAAACGTCGTCAATTATTCTCTTTCAATTCTTCTAAAGTCTTATTGGAACGGGTGTAGTGTGTGTAGTGGTGTATAATTTGTGTACATTCTTTCAATTCTTCTAAAGTCTTATTGGAACCAGCCCGAGTCCACCTCCTAAGCTCATTGCTATCGCTACTTTCAATTCTTCTAAAGTCTTATTGGAACTAGAAAAAATAATACCGTCTTTTTCAAATTCCACCTTTCAATTCTTCTAAAGTCTTATTGGAACACCTGCGTTCCTCAAGACCCAAGTGACTGCCCTGTAGCCTTTCAATTCTTCTAAAGTCTTATTGGAACGTCCAAGCCCTGAAGAGACTGCTCGATGAAGGCTTCACTTTCAATTCTTCTAAAGTCTTATTGGAACAGGGGCGATTTTTGCTTGAATTCCTCTATAAGCCTATTAGAGAGCTCGAAATATTTAAGGCTTTCGATGAAGGGGTAATAACAACGCCTCCAGAAGTCTGCAATTCCACCATGGAATGGAGAGATAAAACTGCTCAAACCCTCCAAAACTCCCAGAATTTCTAATGTTCATTCCTGTTCACGAGACTTCCAGAACAAAAACAAAAGCCTAAATTAGATTTAAGGAACTATAATGCTACTAAACACTAAAAGGTCAAATTTCCATGAGGAGAGAGTACTCAAAGAGCTCTCAGACGGCTCTCTTCAAAATTTCGAAAAAATTTCGTTACAAAACTCTCAAAAACCTGTAACTCCTTGTCTGATAGTAACTTTTAGTTACTAAAGACTTCCAAAGCCGTTATAAAAGGTAGTTTTTCATTTAATTCTCTCCAAGAAGGACAAATTAAAAATGACGCTCTCTCAACGTGATAGGGTTCCAAAAAACATAAAAGAGAGTCTGCCCAAAGTCTATATCGGTGAAGCCATGTACGTGGTTATTGTATATGATGTGGCCGTTGATAGGGTTAACAAGGTTAAGAAGTTCCTCAGGCAGTACCTCCACTGGGTTCAGAACAGCGTTTTTGAGGGTGAGATAACACTCGCAGAGTTCGAACGAATAAAAGCCGGGATAAAAGAGCTAATAGACGAAGATGAGGATTCTATCGTTATTTACAAACTCCGCTCAATGCCGAAAAGAGAAACAATTGGGATAGAGAAGAATCCATTGGATGACATTATCTAAGCCTCTTTTCTATTTCTATCATTCCAAACCCGTGCGGATTTCGCATTCCTAAACCGAGGTCGTAGGCAACGCGAAGGAGCTTTTCCTCCCCCCACATCTTAAAATCAAACTCCCATGCCTGGGTGTAGATCGGTTTCCCAGTTTTTTCATCCCTCTTTATGAAAAATCTCTTGCTCTTTGGGTTCTTTGTGAGAACTTTGATATCAAAGTCGCCATTGTAGGGTTCCCCATAAACCATTAAGTACTTAGACTTCAGATTCTCAAACACGAGCCTCTTCCATATTTCGGGCTCGTTCTTAAAGGGACTGTTAGGTTGACCAACTGGAGAAAGATCCCATTGTTTAAAGCCGTTTGGTGGGTTGTTGTAATAGACGTTGACAGGGGAAAGCGTCCTAAAGCGCTTCCCTGAGAGGTGTTCGGGCGTTTCATCAAGCTCCAGCTCGCAGTGGAGAAGCCTCTTGCCCATTACATGGAGCCTCTCCCTTCCGCGACCAAGACCATCAATGAGGGCCCTCAGCAAGGCTGTTTCCGTGGAGGCGACGTGGAGCTTCACAGCTCCGGACTCAACGAGGAGGCCGTTCTCAACTTTCTCCGCCCTCCCCTCCGGCTGAAACCTAGAGGCCACGAACTTGACATCTCTCTTATTGTTGTGGACTCTCCTGGCCACGTCTTCGTCAGATAGTCTGATGGCGTTGAGCAGGAACGAGTAGAGATAGTGGGGGTAGTTGTAGGGGATGATGAAGGGCCTTTCGAAGTGGAGGGTGATGCTAAGTCTCATGGCATCCTTCCCCCCAGAGCCGCAGATAGAGCTTTCCCGCCTCCGTAACAGCATATTTCGGAGTCCTGTCGTTGGGTGTAACAGCTCTTGCAAGGTTGTACCTCAGGATGCCCTTTAGCTCGTTGCTGATGGTAGCGGGCGAAACCCCAAGATCCTCGGCAATCTTTCTTACGCTCCATCCTTTGAGAAGACCACAAAGTATCATTACCCACCTCCTCTTGGGGGGTGCCAGAAACGCCCCGAGTTCAAGGGAGATGTGTCCGCTAAGGTTCTCAAAGTCGCTCTCAACGATCACCCTAGCATCCCTGACGCTCAGGAGGGCAAGAAGGGTAGAGACCAAGATAGGCCTCATTCCGCCGGAGAGGACTGCCAGGACAATGCGGTCGGTGGTTAGGTTCTCCCTGACGGCCTGCGCTATCTTTAGAACCATATCCTCACCGTCAGGCGGCACTTCGAGGATTTTGACGTTGTCCTCCCCAGTTATGGGTGAAGCTATGGCCTTAATCGAATTTATGGCATTGACTGCTCTCTCCTCCTTCCCATATCCCTCGGGAACTACAGCAAGGAGCCTATCACCAGGGCCAAGCCCGTCCACGCCCTCCCTTTTTCGGACCAGAGCCCTTATGATGAACTTCTCATCAAAGCCCACGGGAAATATAACCAGCAACGTCCCACCCCCTAACGTCAAGGGCTTCAAAAAGCTCCCCCGACAGGGAACTGGCCTTTCCTTTTCTGTTACAGTGAGCGGCGTAGTTATCTGCCATAGCTATCGGAAGAAGGAGCGCATAAACAGCTCTGAGGTTGCTCCCCAAAACTCTCTCAACGTAGGGATAAAACTCCTTTTTGGGGTCAACCCAGGGGACGCTTTGCGGGACTTTCTCACCGAGGAATTCTTCGATGAAGGCGACGCATTCACTGCTGAGGGTAAGGTTTTTCGGCCTTTCGGGACTCTTTCCTCGTATCCAGTTGTGGTGGTGGAGGAATACAGCAACCGTGGCGACGTCACCAGCGTCCCCGAACTTTTTGAAGACCTCCCTTGCAACGAGTGCCGAATAAAACTCGTGGAACTTAAATCCTGCCCTTCTCTGCTGAAATTCTTCGAGGCACTTCCCTACATCATGGATGACATAGGACTTTTTGAGAAGTTCGTCAGCTTCGTCCTTGGCAATCCCAAGGAGCTTCCCTAAGAACTTCCCGTAGTTCCGCGAGATGTAGAGGCCCTCTATGAGTTCGAGGCCTTTTGTGATGTGCGCTTCCATGGTCTCAATACAGATTCCCCCATCGAAAAACGCACACGGGGTCATGGAATACCACGCTCCATGTCGTACTGGCCAGTAAATATTACTTCGATGTCCTTTCCGAGTGCTATGGACTTCGCCACACTGTACGCATCGTTCAGACCACGTACTTGCAGCTCTTCTTCCCTCTGCCCACTAACCCTGACGACCCTCACCTCTCCTCTAGAATACAGCTCCATAAGCTTGCGGGGGCTTATCAGCACGGTTTCATCCCCCACCAGCAGAGGGATCAGGAAGCCACGCATAACGGAGACTCCTCCGGCAGTCAGGCTTTCTATAGTGTCCAAGACGAGGGTTGCTCTTTTAGTTGGGTCTGCCATAAGCTTGAGCAGTTCCCTCTTGAGCTCCCTGTTGACGTTTTTGTTGATTGAGCTTGGTTTTGACCCGTGAACCTCCGTGACTATACTCTGATACGTCTCGGGCACCCTTGGCAGGATTTTTGTTTCCTTCATCAGTTTCACGGTCTTTTCCACCTTATCTTCAGGGTAAGGCCCCTGGGGAGCATCTTCGAGGACTATTATCCTCGCCTTCCTCTCGCCACCATAGCGGGCAACCCTTCCAAAGCGCTGGAGAAGAGCGTTTATGGGCGCCCTGTCAGTTACCATGACATCGACCGAGAAATCCACGCCGGCCTCAACCGCCTGCGTCCCAATGAGGAGAAACTCCTCGTTTTTCCATTTTCTCAACTGCTCGATAAGCTTCCGCTTGTGGCTTGGAGTCATTCTACCGTGGATTAGGAGCACCTTCTCCCTGTCGGGCCAGAAACCGGGACTTTTCAGGACTTCGTCGTACAGCTCCACCGCCCGTTTAACAGAGTTCACTATGACCGCGTTTCTTTTACCGGGTTCTATGAACTCCAGTGGATTCCCGGTTTTAAACTCAATTTCGATCTCCTTCTTCAGCTCCCTCTCAATGAACGGGTCGCCATTTTGGGGGGTTAGGACACGGAATTCGTAGCCGTTTTTGTTTGCATATTTCTCAAAGATCTTCCTGTGGGCCTCGGAAAGGGTGGCGGTCATGACTACAACCGGGACTCTCTGGGACGTTAGGAACTCGACGACGGAAAGAAACGCCGTAACCATAGATTTGTCCTCCACAAGAAAGTGAGCCTCGTCCAAAATGACCAGCGATGTCAGTATTGACGCCTGGGTAAGATAATCGTAGCCGAACTCCAGACCGGCTTTAACCCTGTGCCACTTCTTCGTGTTGAGCTTCAGCAGATCCCACGTGAAAGTATCGGCGGTCGTTATGTTGAGGGGAAAAAGGTGGAGGAACTCGCCGCTTGAGCCCATCATTTTAGTCCTAGAGAACCTAAAGGCTTCCTCGGCAGTTTTCTGGATGTCTTCGATTATGGAGCGCATTGGGAGGACGTGGATGACCCTGTCGAAGATGGATGCATCATAAAGTGAGTGGACAGCCAAAGCGAAGCTGAGGAGGGTCTTTCCATAGCCGGTCGGAGCTTGAAGGATTAAAAAAGAGGGCTTGTCGGAAGTGGTGATAAAACGAAAGGCCTGCTCCAGCAGCGGTCTGGGTTCCGGCCTAAAGCCCTTCGCCTCTGCGAGCTTTTGGAGTGCCTCTTCAAAGGCTTTCATAGGAGTACCTCCAAGTGTTCCCGCCACATAAAGGCCTTCATGACCTTCCGGAATTCCCCACTTGCCCTTCCACTACCCTCTAGGACAGCCCTGCCCTGCCGGAATAGCCTAAAAACCGCATCTCTGATAAGCTCCTTTTTTCCGCTGTTAACTGCCCTGTACAGGTCTTTGACAAAGATGTAGGCCAGCATCTCTCCGTCGCCGTTGACACCCGTCCGGAGTTCTCTCTCTGCGATGTCCACAAGGGCCCAGAGGGGGTACTTCCTGACCGTGGCACCACCCTCCTTAAGCTCCACCAAAAGGGGCAGTCCACCTACACTGGTGGCCTCTATCCTCCTCACGTATTCAGCCATGTAGCTGCTCAGTTCACCCAGGCTGAGCTGTACGGTCTTGAGTTCGGTGTAAACTTGCCCCTCGAGGCTTATCAGGTGAAGTGTAACGGGGTAGACCTTCTCGGGGACAGTCCTCCCTTCCTCCGCGAGCTTCATCGCCAGCTTCATCTCATAGATCTCCTCCGTGCTCAGGGAAATTCTCCCCGATGCCCCAGCCCCGGTCAGTGGCAGGATGCCGCTTTCAATGACCTCCTCCACTTCATAGGGCCACAGGCCCTCAATCCCCGGCTTTGTCATCAGGTAGTACTTGCCCCCGATGAATCCGGCGAAACCCGTAAAGAAACCGAGGGCCATAAACGAGAACCACAGTGGATCCATGCGTATCTGGCCCTTTTGACCTGTTGTCGGGCTTAAAAAGCCGCTCTGGCGCTCGTAATACTCTGGCTGCTTGATTATGGCTGGTAAAATTGCCATCTCCCTGTTGTACTCGATCCCAAGGTATGTCCCGTTTTTGTCTGTTTTTACCGAAGATAGTGACTCTTCGGTGTCTATTTTCCCCTCACGGAGCAGGTCTATGGTCTCCTTAATGACAAGCTCAAAGAGCTCACCGTAGGTTTCAGGGGCACTCCTACCAAGCCAGGCTTTCAAAACCTTGTCGAAGGAACTTCTGTCATTTCTGCCCATTTTGGACGTGTGAGCGTTTATCCGGCTGGCGAGCGAGGTGAGTGCCCCCTCAAGGGCATCGGCGAGCTCTTCTTCGTCCGGCTCAAGCCCCGCGTTCATCACTACCCACGACATGCCGAGGGACAGGAGCTCTCTGGTCAGGCCCTCGTAGGGGTACCTCTCAAGGGCTTCAAGGAGCAAGGATGACCACCTCCCCACCGAGCTCTGCAACCGACAGCCTCCCGCTGACTTCAACGGTGCCTTCGGGGTAAAACATCACAACTCTTGGGGCGCTGGAGTAGTCGCCAATTCCTGAGCGCCAGTCGACAACTGTCTGAAGAACTCCAGACCCACCCCTGATGTCGATGATTCCCTTGTAAGGGAAAGCATACGCTGTTCTGACTTTCTCTGCCTGGTGAACCTCTGTCTTTCCCACCTCCACGTCCTCGACGCTGACAACCGACTCCCTTGAGCCCAGCCTGGTTATCCCCCATGCGGCTCTTTCCAGGTCTCTTTGAGTGTATGGGCTTTCTGAGAGGGCATCCTCGTCAATGATGTACGCAGCAGTTAGTGAGCCTTCCCGTTCACCGTAGATTACGGCAAAAGGAAACGAAGTCACTGCAGTTTGAGCATTTCCGCGGTAGATGGTGTTAATTTTTAGCAGAGATCCGTAGAGCTTCGGTTTAACTTCGGTCTTGATTGTGACCCACCTGAAGAGGCCCACCACTGAGTTTGCCTTGCTTTTGTAGGTTTTTTTCTCGTAGACCGTCTCGTCCCTTTCGCCGCTGATGTGAAGGAGGGGGTAGGCTATTGCTCCTATCAGCGCTGTCGGTGGAGCGTGGCGAAGGGCGGTTCTCATCTTGCTCTGGGGGAGAGAGCGGAGGGCTATTATCCCCGTGGGCCTCAGCTGAACCTTCAAAAATAAAGTCAAGGGGACCACCTCAGAAGGCTCCCCTCTCGTGTAGATAGTCAATGGCCTCCCCTAAGGCCTCCTCCGGGACTTTTTCCCCGGTGGCGACTATGAAGCGGTAGCCTTCCTTGAATCTCTCAAGGATCTTCAGGCGCTTCTGAGTCTTCTCTACGTAGTCGTCATAGATAGGTGAAGTGACCACGAAGGGGTGTTCCGTGACCGCCACGGCCACTTCGGTTATGCCGCCGACCGGGAAGAAGCGCGAGAGCTTGGCCCCGAACTGTCCCGAGGACAGCATTCTGAAGAGGGCCTTTAACGCCGCTTCCCTCCTCTTCTTTATTTCGCCCTCATCGAGTATCGGCTCCGAGGTTATCGCGCTCACACCTATCGCATCGAGGTCGAGGTTGAACGTGAAGCCGTAAAGTGCGGTGCCGGTTTCGACGTAGTATATCATCTGCTCTGAGGCGTTGCCCTTCTTGCTCGACGCGTCCATCTGGGCGTGCCTGGCGTGGAGCTGGGGTTCAGAGGTGGCAAAGAGTGCAACGGACTTCACCGGAAGCGCGTAGCTTACCTGGAAGGCTGATGTCCTTCTAACCGGCGGCTTCTCAGCATAGAGGAAACCACCAACATCTTCAACAACGCATGCCCTCACTATAGCCGCTTCGATTTCTTTTGGATCCTCTGGGATTGGATTAACTTTCTTCTGGAGATGCACCTTGTTCATGGACTTGTAGAACTCTCCCCTGTGACAGTCGTCGCAGACGGGCAGGCTCATAGAGAGGGACTCCCTGACGAGGTGCTCCTGGTACGCGTGGCCAAGGCTTTCACCACTTACAGCGGGTACATAGACGGTCTTCAGCTTCCCGTCCTCTTCCACGAGGTATGGGACGCGCCTGTGCTTGCCGTAGTTTCCGGCAGTTTCTACCATGTTGAGGGCCTCGACGTTGGCCTCAAACCGGACTCCAACGCTCAAAAACATCACTCCTCACCTCCGGAGTTTTCCTTCTTTGAGGGATATGCGAGAGCAAGAGTGGCCACGAGTTTGGCGACCCCGATGTCAGAGCGAACATCGTCGAGGAACTTCTTCACCTCTTCGTCTTTCGGAATCCCGGGGACGAGGATTTTATTGCCATTTTTGTCCTCCACATACCTTCTCCCGTTCTCATCAACGGGAGCGCTTTCCCTGATCGACCTGAAGGCCCTGAGGGCCTCAAGGAGTGCCACCTCCACGGGCTCGGGGTTCAGTGCGTTCCCAATCCTGTCCACGTAGCTGAAGTTCTTCGTCTGGACAAAGAACCTCAGCATTTTCACAATGCCCTCATACTCGGTCATGGAAGTTCACCATAATACAGTGGAGTACTTCTGAATTTAAGCTTTACGTTTATTTGTGTTTAACGAGGAACAGAAGAATGTTTAGAAAAATCTAAACACTGTTCTGAGTCTCGCTGGAAAGGCATTGGTTTGAGGGATTTTGGAGCACCATTCTAACATTTAACCCATCTGTTTATTGATTATTGAGCACTCTCTAACACACTTTAACATGCAACAGTGTGTTCCGATTAAAGCGTGGTTGAAAATGGTCTTCACGTCGCCGTCAGACTCTTTTTGCATTCCCTCTACTATCAACCTTCACCATCCCAAATCCAATCGAGTTCTTCTCTCCGAAACCGGCCTGATAACCTACTTTGATCAGCTCTTCATCACCATAAGCCTTGAAGACCAGATGCCAAGCCCTCTGGAAAATGCCCGGTTTTACTTCAAACCTCTTCGGCTTGACCTTGAGCACTCTAACCTCAAACTCATCCAGCGGCGCCTTACCATAAAGCAAAACATACTTCTCCTTCAAGTTCTCCTTCAGGTTACTGTAAAACTCCTCCTCCGTTGGAGAAAGGTCGTACCGCTTAAGCTTCCCAAGCTCGGGCTTTAAAGTCGTGACGGCAATTGGGGAGAGTGTAGAGTAAGTCCTCCCACTGTAAGAATCGGGTTCCGCTAATGCCTTGACCCCCTCCACGTAGAACTCTTCGCCCCAGAGCTTTACCTCCGGCTCCTGGAGGAGCCCGCCAATGAAGGCTTCAGCGATTTCCGCTATGGGTGTGGAGAAGTAAAAGAAACCCTTGCCGCTCCCAATGAAGTACTTCTCTCCGGGAATTGTCTTCCTTTTTTCGGTCATAAAGAGTGAGTACGTGAAGAGCTTCGGAACCTTTGGGCGGTGGAGGTTAAGGCTTAGTGCGGGGTTTACAGCCTGAATCCTCCGATAGATGAGGCCTTGGAGGTAGTGCTGGTGGTTGTATGGGACTTTAAACTCTGAACTTTTCCCATCAAGTCTTATTAGGAACCGCATGAATATCCCCATCAAGGGTTGATATCACTAGTTTTATGACTTCGAACTATATAAGTGTTGTCCAAAGAACGATAATACAACATTTACTATTGCTTGAAGAACTTTGCCCCTTATTAAAACAATGAAATTTAAAAGAAGGGTCAAGAAATCACACACTTGCTCCAGCCGCATTT
>LGET01000011.1 GCA_001507935.1 Thermococcales archaeon 44_46 | reverse complement strand
GCTGGATCGACCATAAAGAACTCTATGAGCCCTGTTTTTTCGTTTTTAATCTCCTTCGGCACCCACCATGCTTCTTTGCCTTCGAGGTTATACACTAGAGCAACGGTACCTATTAGTCTTCCATCCTTGCTACGGAGAACATAGAGCTCATCAAACTCATCCCTAAGCCTGAACTCAAGAAAAGGTTCATAAACTCTTTTAAATCCTTCAAAATCATCAGGAGATGGTTTATTTTCTACCCACTCCAGTGCAGGGTAAGCTCCATTTGTTCCTTGGTAGACTCTGAAGACAAATCTAAGGAGTTCATCCTTGAGGAAGAGCGGATTTTCAATTTTTACAATCTTCATGGCATATCCCGGAAATTTTTATTCTGCTCTCCTTAAAAAGCCTTGCGAGAAAAGTTTATGAATTAGGCTATCCTAATAATTTTGGTGATCGCATGAGCTACCTCAATATTAAAGTTAGGGATGAAGAAGGGAAAGAGGCTCCCCTGAGGGATTTTGTACAGGGAAAGTGGACTGTGCTGTATTTTTATCCCAAGGACAACACTCCTGGCTGTACAACGGAGGCAAAAGAGTTCACCGAGCTTATTGAAGAATTCGAAAGGCTTGGAGTTCAAGTTATAGGCGTTTCCAGGGATTCCCCAGAGAGTCACAGGAAATTCAAAGAGAAGCATGGATTAAAGGTAAAGCTTCTCAGTGACCCAAGTGGCGAGCTCCACAAAGCTCTTGGAGCCTGGGGGAAGAAGAAACTTTACGGCAAGGAATACGAAGGGGTAATAAGGAGCACCTTCATCCTTAGCCCAGAGGGAGAAATAGCCTGGAAGAAGATAAAAGTTAGAGCTAAAGGACACGCAAAAGAAGTGCTTGAAGAGATCAAAAAGTTAATATCTCCAGAAAACCAAATTTAAATCGGTGATAGGATGAAGGAAATCAACGCACTCGCACTCGCTTTGGAAGTTGAAAAGGCAGAGCTCAGGTTTTACATTGAGATGGCCAAGAGGGCAAAGGATGAAAGGGCAAAAAAGATGTTCCTCTTTTTGGCTGGAGAAGAGGCTGAACACTGGGATGTTTTTGAGAAGAAGTTTGTAGAAAAGCTCCTTCAAAAACCAGAAATGCCCCAGGTTGACGAGGAACTTTTGGAAAAGCTTACACCGAAGTATGAGGGAGAGCTTAGCGAGGTTAAAGCTGTAGAGTTGGGGATGGAGCAGGAAAAGCTTACGTGGGAGTTTTATGAAAAAGCGGCGGAAGAAGCCGAGGATGAAAACGTTAGGAAAATCTTTAACGAGCTGGCAAAAGTTGAGAAGGCACACTATGAGCTTTTGAAGGCACAATACGACTCGGTCACGAAGACCGGCATATGGATGGACTATCAGGACTTCAGCCTTGAGGTTGATTGAACCAAAAAAGTTCATCCCCTCTCAATTAGAACGTTAACAAGCTTTACTTCTTTTCTTAGCTTTTCTTTAATCAGTTCGATAATCTCCGGATCGGTAAGATCGACTATTTCACCATTTTCAATCAAATTCACATGAGGTTCCGTGTTGATCTCAATCCGGGTCTCCCCTTCAACAGAAAAAACCTCTATGAGGCCAAGTTCTTTTAAAGCCATGACATTAGAGTACAAGGTAGAGAAGCTCATGGTGGGGAACTCTTCTTTGATCTTCTTGAAAACTTCGCTGAGGGAAGGGTGAGAAGGGCCTAGTTCATCTATTACCTCAAGTAACTTAAGTCTCTGGGGAGTAAGCTTGTATCTCTTTTCCCTTAACACTCCAACCGCTTTTTCTTTCCACATGTTTCTGAGTATGCACTGCACTTTATAAGCTTTACTAATTAAAAATTATTTCTAAATAGAAAAGCTTATTAAGAAAAAATACATACTAAAATTGGTGAAACCTATGTCGGAACACAATAGGAGATTAATTGAAAGGGCAGGAATAGATGTAGAGAAATTGCTAGAACTTCTCGTTAAAGCGGCTGCAGCAGAGTTCACAACATATTACTACTACACCATACTTAGAAACCATGCAACAGGTCTAGAAGGAGAAGCCATTAAGGAGATAATTGAAGATGCAAGGCTTGAAGATAGAAACCATTTTGAAGCCCTTGTACCGAGGATTTACGAACTTGGAGGAGAGCTACCGAGAGACATTAGAGAGTTCGCCAACCTGGCCTCTTGTAGAGATGCCTATCTGCCAGAAGAGCCTACTATCGAAAACCTTCTGAAGGTTCTCCTTGAAGCTGAGAGATGTGCAGTTGGGGTTTATACGGAGATATGCAACTACACACTCGGAAAGGATCCAAGAACCTATGACCTCGCACTTGCTATCCTTCATGAGGAAATCGAGCATGAAGCATGGTTTGAAGAGCTCTTAACTGGAAAGCCGAGCGGCCACTTCAGGAGGGGAAAACCCGGGGAAAGCCCCTACGTCTCAAAGTTTTTGAGAACGAAGTGAGTTTTGAATTAACATCCTTTTTATTTTCTTTGGAAAACCTTATTAACGTGAAAGTCGAACATTAAAATGGTGATTTGAGTGCTGGCAATAAACCCAACTCTGATAAATAGGGATAAGCCCTATTCTAAGGAAGAGCTTATGGAAGCCCTAAGGCTGGCAACCATAGCCGAGCTCGATGCCGTAAGCTTGTATGAACAGATGGCAAGATTCACAGAAGATGAGAGATTTAAAAAGGTCTTCTTGGATGTTGCAAGGGAAGAAAAAGCACACGTTGGAGAATTCATGGCTCTTCTGCTCAGTTTAGATCCAGAGCAGATCAGTGAACTTAAAGATGGATTTGAGGAGGTTGAGGAATTGACAGGAATCAAAACTGAACTCAACTCTCAGGAGGAGAATGAAATGGGAGAAAATGGATATCTCAAGGTTTTAAGGGAAGCCCTTCTCGATGCAATTGAAAAAGGGAGAACGTTAACTCATTCACTTCCAAAAACAAAAATAACTGGCCAATCATTTAGAGTGGACATCATAAGCTTCAAGGATGGTGTGAAAGTAGTTAAACAGGAGTACAGGCCAATCCCAATGCTCACAAAGAAGTTCTACATTGGGCTGAGAGAGCTTAACGACGGAACTTACGACCCAGCAATAGCGGTGAAAGCTGGAGAGTTGCTTGTCAAGGATGAAGAAAGCTTAATAATAAAGGATATTCTTTCAACTGAAGGAATAAAGAGAATGAAGCTAAGTTCATGGGAAACCACAGAGGAGGCTTTAAACAACCTCATGAATGCTCTACAAGATATTTCAAAGGCTTCAGCTGGGCCATTTGGTGTAATACTAAATCCAAAGAGATTTGCTAAACTCCTTAGAGTTCATGAACAGGGAGGAAAGATGCTGATAGAAGTCTTAAAAGAGGTCTTCAAAGGAGGGATCATAGTAACATCCAGTATAGATGAAAGCAAAGTAATAGTTTTTGCAAACACCCCTGCAGTTCTTGACGTTGTTGTCGGACAGGATGCAGATTTAAAAGAGCTCGGACCAGAGGGGGAAGAGGTGGCGTTTTTAGCAAGTGAAGCCCTGACAGTAAGAATAAAGAGCCCAGAAGCAATTGTAATTCTCGAATGACTCTTTCACTTTTTTGGAGGAAACTTAATGGAAAAGAACGCCCAAAAAGATATTAAAAAGACAAAGAACAGCCTCAAAAGGCTCCTAAAAGAATTACCAACAGAGGAACTTTTATCACTCTATTCTGACTTTATTCTTCAAGAAAAATTATTAAAAGAGCTCTCTAGAGCAGAAATGGAAATAGAGAGAGTTTTGGGAAAGTTTTGGAGCGACAGTGTTGTGGAGAACGTTGAAGTGTATAACCTCGGCGGAATGTGTTATAAGGAAAAGGTTCCAGCAGTCAGAATGGGAAGAGAGGAACTTGCAGAGAGGAAAACCCTTTTTTATGCAGAACCATTCCCAGAGAACCTCCCCGAAGAAAAGAAAGCTACCGTTAAAGAGATAGTGTTCAGATTGATTGAGGTTAACAACGCGGAACTTGAAGTTTTTGAAAAATTAAAATCAAAATCTCCCTTAGAAGACGTGATTTTCAAACTAATTAGGGAAAGTTTACTTCAGCATTCGAGACTTTTAAAGGAGTTACTGACTCTTCTCCGACGCTATAATGGGAAAGGTATATAACTCTCAAATACCATATTATGAACTGGTGATTCCTATGGTCGAACCTCTTGTTAAAAAGGCTGCCGAAGTTGAGGATAAGGCGGCCAAAAGCTATACCGAAGGACTGGCAAAGATTAGGGGACAGGGGTTGAAGTACACCGATACAGAGGCGGTTGTAACAAGAATAGCCGTCGATACAATTATCCATAAACACTTGATGAAAGCTATTCTTGAAGCTCAGAAAGAGCTTGAAAAAGTTAGAAAAGGTTATGAACACGTGAAAGAACCTATGGAGATAGAACCCACTAAGGAACAGGCTCTTCTTGTAAAAAGGTTTGCCGAGATGCACCTCGACATAGAGAGGGATATGGTAGAGACCTACAAGAAGATGGCCGAGAAGATGACCCACCCGCTGTTCAAAGGGCTCGCTGAAGCGTTAGTAAAGAACGAAGAGGAGCACCACAGGCTTTTGAAGAAGCTTATTGAAAAATATGAGGAGATATGACTTACAGCAATTTTCAATTTTTTAATTTGCATTTGAGTTCTTCTCCAAGGAAGTGAATTGGAATGGTACGGTTTGACCAGCAACTTCCATATATTGGTATAACCCCAATGCAGGTAATTACTGCGATTTTAGTTTTGGTTGTGGGGTGGATTGTAGCGAAGATTGTCGTAAGGGCTTTCAAAGGCGCTCTTAAAAAGACCAAGCTTCCAGAACTAGTCGTGGAGTTCCTTGCAAGATTTTTGAGCGCACTACTCTACGTTGCAGTGATACTTCTGGCGGTTAGGGCTCTAGGAATAGAAACGGGATCCGTTGTGCTGGGTTTATCAGCGGTGATTGGCTTAATCCTAGGCTTTGGTATGCAGGATACACTCACAAACCTGGCCGCTGGAGTTTGGATTGCTGCTTTAAGACCTTTTGACAAAGACGATGTGGTTTCAGTTTCAGGCTACACGGGAAAAGTAAATGGTGTTGGAGTAATGTCAACAGAACTATTAACTCCAGATAACGTTCTCATAACCATCCCAAACAAACTCGTCTGGGGCAATCCTATAATAAACTACACCCGATTACCAATTCGAAGAGTGGATGTTGAGGTTGGCGTGGCTTATGGCACTGACCTAGACAAGGCAATCAAACTTGCCATGGAACTCATGCAAAACCATCCAAAGGTTCTGAAAGACCCGACTCCAAGCGTGGCCATAACTGCACTTGCAGATTCATCAATAAATCTCCAGCTAAGAGCCTGGGCTAAGACCGAAGACTACTGGACGGTTAAGGGCGACCTTACCAAGGGCATATACGAACTCTACACAAAGGAAGGCATCGAGATACCCTTCCCGCAGATGGACGTGCATATCAAGGAGATGCCCCAGTGAGGTCTTTTCTCTCCATTTTAAGTGTTTGACTGATTTTTCTACCCTGCTGAAATTCTTAGGAAACAAAGAATTATTCGGTGTAAATCATCTTCACCGCCATTCCGCCGTCAACGACGAAGTTAACGCCTGGGGTTATAACACACCATACAAATCCATCTTTCCTAAAAAACCGACCTTCTAACGGTTTTTAAATACCAAGGCTGGCCAGAAACACCTCCGCTATCTCTTCCTCCCTCTTCCCCTCGAAGTCGAGCATGTGGTTGAGCCTCCTCATCGTTTCAGTGCTTATCTTCCCTTCCAGTGCCTTCAACGCCTCCACGGCTCCCTTGGGGAGTTCTCTTGCTATCACTATTGCCTCGTAGGGTGGTAGGGCCTTTTTATCGTCCTCAAGGAGCTTTAGATCATAAGCGTCCACCCTTGCGTCGGTCGTAAAGGCCGTGATCACATCTACTTCGCCCTTCGATATGGCCTCGTACATCTCCCGGGGCATAAGGGGCTTTATCTCCCTGAACTCAAGGCCGTAAACAGCCTTTAGCCTCGGCAGACCGTCGGCCCTCTCGACGTAGGGAGCGGGACAGGCGAAGGTGAGGCTTTTCGATATCCTCGCGAGGTCGCTTACCGTTTTCAGCCCTTCCCTCTCTGCCAGCTCTATCTTCACCGCAAGCGCAAAGTCGTTTCTGAAGCCGAGCCTCGCGATCACGTCTATGCCATTCCCTTTGAACCCCTCCCTGACCGCCTCAAAGACCCTCTCTTCGTCCCACTCCCCCATAGGCGGGAGCTTAAGAAGGGCGTTGTAGGCCGTTCCCGTGTACTCAACGTAGAGGTTTATCTCTCCCTTTTCAAGCGCCTCGAGGTTTGCCTCCAGCCTCGGTTCGCTCACCCTCACCTCGTACTCAAACCCCTCCCTCTGGAGGAGCTTACCAATGATATGGGCGAGGATTCTCTGCTCGTTGAAGGGCTTTGCCCCTATAACAATCCTCACATCACCCACCTCCTATGCCCTCCGGAGTGACCCTCTTTTCGAGGTAGGAAAAGCTGATATCAATAAACACTGCCATCAGTATGGCCGGGATCGAGCCGGCAAGGATTTTATCCGTGTTGAAGCTTGCCAGGCCTTCAAAGACCAGACTTCCCAGCCCCCCGGAGCCAATTATCGCAGTCAATATCGCTATTGAGTTTGCTAGAACAGCGGCGAACTTTATGCCCGCAAACATGGCCGGATAAGCGTGCGGAAAGCGGACATACCTTATGATCTCCCACTCAGTGAGCCCAATTCCCCGGGCAGCGTCTATCATCGCTTCATCTACTTCACTAAGCCCCACGTAGGTGTTCTTGACTATCGGGAGAAGCGCTCGAAGGAATATCGCAAAGACCGCCGGGGTGAAGCCTATCCCGAGGAGGGGAACTACTATGGCAACAACGGCAAAGCTCGGTATGGCCTGAACGAGGTTGGCGAAGCCCATTATAAATGAAGCTAACCTTTTGCTCTTGAGCGATAATATTGCCAGAGGTATTCCAACCGCTATGCTGAGAAACAGGGATGCGTAAGTCAAAACGAGGTGCTCGCCAAAGGCCCCAAGAACCCTCTCAACGCCTACCATAGCGATCCCTCAGATAGCGTTCTATTAATGCAGCAACTCCGTCGAGGATGAGAGCTAAAGCCCCAACCCACAGACCGGTGACGATAATTATGTCCCTGTCATAGAGGTGTATGCCCGTCTGTATCGGCGCCCCAAGGCCGCCAGCCGCTATAAGGCCGCCGAGTGTAACGACGCCCATGGTAAAAACAACAGCTATTCTTACGCCGGCCGCTATTAAAGGTAAGGCCAGGGGGAAGCGCACCTTCAGGAGTACCTCCCGCTCGCTGAGGCCTATCGCTTCGGCCACCTCGATATAGCTCCTCTCAACGCTCGTCAGCCCGGTGTAGGTGTTCCTCGCTATGGGGAGGATGGAGTAGATGACCGAAGCCGCTATCGTTGGCTTCTCCCCGAGGCCGAGGACGGGAAGGAGGAGGACGAGGAGTGCGAGCGTTGGCACCGTCTCCAGGATGTTTAGGACATTGAACGCTATTGGAGCCAACTTTGGCCGCCTGTAGAGGTAAAGGCCGAGGAGAACGCCGATAACGACCGATAAGGCCAGGGCTATCCCGAACATGCGGAGGTGCTCAAGCGTCCTTTGGGCAAGGTTCTGACTCTCCCATACCCATCTAATGTCCATTAAAGACCCTCACAAGAGCTTTAAAAGAACTTCATTAGCAAGTAAAATGCCAACGGGCTTTTCCCTCTCAACTACAACTCCAAGAAAGGCATTCCTGCGTTTCATCTCAGCCAAGGCGGAAGCAAGTGAATCACCGGGAGAAAATACAAGGGGCTCCATAAGAGCTTCCTCTAAATCCTGCGACTTTAAGAGAGATTTTAAATCCGTAACCCCTTTAAGTGCTCCTTTTTCCACTATAACTGCAAATTCGATGTTTTTATCTCTCATCCACTGGAGCAACTCGTCCTTTCTCTGCACCTCCACTATGTATTTCTCAACATCCACCATGAGGTCTTTCACCTTCAGGGTGTCGAGATGCTTGAACTTCTTGTCTACATTAACTAACTTAGCAACGAACTCATCCGCTGGATTAAGCACTAGCTCATCAGGATACCCCACCTGAACGAGCCTTCCGTCCCGCATTATCGCTATCCTATCACCGAGCTTGAAGGCCTCCTCTATGTCGTGGGTTACGAAAACAATAGTCCTTCCAAGAACTTCTTTTATTCTCAAAAACTCCTCCTGGAGTTGCTTTCTCAAAATAGGGTCCAAGGCACCGAATGGCTCGTCCATAAGGAGAAGGGGCGGGTTTAGAGCGAGGGCCCTTGCGAGGCCAACCCTCTGCTGTTGACCACCGCTTAGCTGGTGAGGATAACGAGTGACGAAGTCTTCAGGAAGGGCCACGAGATGCAAGAGCTCTTTAACCCTCTTATCAATCTCTTCCTCACTCCAGCCCTCCAGTTTCAAAAGAAGTCCTATGTTATCTTTCACGGTCATGTGAGGGAAGAGTCCTATCTGCTGGATAACGTAACCAATGCTCCTCCTAAGCTTTACAACGTCAAACTCCTTAATGTTTCGTCCATTGATGAAGACCTCACCCTCATCTGGCTCAATAAGGCGGTTTATCGTCCTTAAAAGGGTGGTTTTGCCGGAGCCGCTTGGCCCTATGAGTATTAAAAGCTCACCGCCTATGATCTCGAGATTGACATGATCAACAGCCGTGAAATCCCCGTATCTTTTTGTAACATCTCTGAGCTCGACGGTTTCTATTCTCCTGAAAAGCATTTCAATCACCATAAAGAAAAAAGAATCAGCCCTTAAGGAGGCCTTTCTCAATTAAAAACTCTCTCGCTATTTCCCTCGCATCCTTCTTCTCCACGTCGTACTGGTAGTTAAGTTCTCTCATCGTGTCAGTGTCAATGAGCCCCTCGAGCTTCTTGAGGACTTCCACTACTTCCGGATATTTGTCGGCGAACTCCTTCTTGATGAGTATGACGGCATCGTAGGGCGGTAGAGCTCCTTTATCGTCCTCGAGGATTTTGAGTCCGAAGAGGTCGACTCTCGCATCGGTCGTGTAGGCGGAGATGGCATCAACCTGTCCGTTCTTTATTGCCTCATACATAAGCGTTGGCTCCATCTGCTTTACTTCCCCAAAGGTGAAGCCGTAGACCTCCTTAATCCTCGGCAGGCCGTCCGGTCTCGTTGCGAACTCCGGATCGGTTCCTAATGTCATCTTAGGTGCGTATGGAGCAAGATCACTGAGTTTTTCTAAGTTGTTCTTCTCTGCAAATTCTTTCTTAACGGCTATTGCATAATCGTCTCTAAAACCAAGCTTTACAAGGGTTAGAACGCCATCACGTTTTAACATCTCCTCCTTGCTCCTCTCGTAGACGTAATCGGGATCCCACTTCTCCGGGGGATCGAGCTTGAGGATGTTGTTGTAGGCAGTTCCCGTATATTCTACATAGACGTGAATCTGCCCCCTCTTCAAGGCTTCATAATTAACCAAAGTCCCTCCAAGGCCCTCCTTAACCTCCGCCTTGAAGCCGTTCTCCTCAAGGAGGAGGGCTATCATGTGGGCTAAGATGTACTGCTCGTTAAAGGGCTTAGAACCTATCACTATCGTAGGGACTTCCTCCTTCTGGCCAATGCAACCGCTTAAAAAAGCGACTACAATCAAACCAGCTAAAGCCAATGCACCAATTCTGTTCATCTTTACACACCTGTATTTAATTGTTCGGTCTTTCTAATAAAGTTTTCGAAAAATTAAAAACAAAAGTGCCAACTTCGAACTACCCAAGCATCGAATCAAGGAAGAGCATTATATAAAACCCCAGGAAAAAGCCAGCAGTTACCAGAAGCTCATTCTTCTCGTGTTTGTAAATCTCTGGAATCATTTCCTTTACCGTTACGTAGAGCATAGCCCCTCCAGCCAAGCCGAGACCATATGGCAGAAAACCATGAAACAGCGTGAAGAAAAACGCTCCCACAAGAACCATAATCCACTCTGCAACTCCGCTTAAAGCCCCCATTAAGATGGGCTGGAGTTTTTTCTTTTGAAGGGTCGCAAGGGGCAATGAAACAACCGTTCCCTCAGGGAAATCCTGCAATCCTATGGCTATTGCTGTCACAACACCCCTCTTTACGTCAAAAGCGAGAGAAGTCCCAATTGCTAGCCCTTCTGGCAGGTTATGGATTATAACAGCAAGAACTATCAACCAAACAACCTTTAGCCTGTTTTTGAGCTCTTCAGGACCCTCATATCCTTTGACTAAATGCTCGTGAGGAACGAAGCGGTCGATAGCATATATAAGGGCTATTCCAAGCAAAATCCCAACCCCAACAGGAGCAAAGCTCTCAGCCACTTCAATTCCGGGTAGAATTAAGCTTGTAAAGCTCGCAACAATCATGACTCCAGCCGCAAACGACAAGCTGAAGTCTACGCCCCAATCGGGCATTTTATGGGACATTATCGCAAGCAATGAGCCGAGGGTTGTCATTAAGGCTACAAAGAAACCCGCATAAAAAGCAACAATCATTAAATTCCCGTTGGAAATTGCGAGAAGGTAATTGCTCAAAGAAGATATAATGTTCTCAAGCATAATCAGACCACCCATTAAAGAAAAAAGGAATAGAGTTCAAACCGGGGTTACATGTCCCCACTTTTCTAAAGCCCTTGCGAGCTCCTTGTGACCCTTTGCGTATTCATCCAAAGGTATTCCCTGCATTATGGCATCTATGGCTTGCCTGACTGCCTTTGCTCCAGCAGCAGGACCGTCTGGGTGTCCAAGGGTTCCTCCACCAAGCTGAAGGACAATATCTGTTCCAAGGGCTTCTATAACAGGTGGCAAGTTACCCGGGTGCAAACCACCAGAGCTCGTTGGGAATGCCGGTTTTATGTGGTAGAACTTCTGCTCAAGGTGGAACACATCGTTTTCATCCGGCTTGTAGTGGTTCTCTCTCAAAATTCTAGCGTTTTGGATAACGTCCCACTTACCACCTTCGAGCTTTCCTGCCCCTGCAGTTCCCACGTGAAGCTGGTCAATACCTATCAGCCTGTAGAGCTTGGCTAATACGAACATTGAAATGCCGTGATATGGGTTTCTCGTGAAGGCAGCGTGCATTGCCCTGTGCCCGTGTATAGCCAAGCCATAATCCTCAGCTAAGTCCCTTATGTACTCCAGTGCTCCCCAACCAGTAACCACTACATCAACCATTGCATGTTTAAGTCCAAGGTCGGCAAGAATCTCAAGTCTAGTTTCCATTTCCCTTATGTCTGCGGTTATATTGGCAAACCATGTCTTCTTTTCTCCGGTTTCACTCTCGACTTTTTCAATTATTCTCGCCATTATCTCTGCCCTCTCTTCGAAGCGGTTGTACCACGGGCTTGTGAGGTTCTCATCGTCCTTCATGTAGTCAGCTCCTGCGGTAAGAAGGTCGTAGGCAAGCTTCTCAAACTCTTCTGGAGAATAACCTACTTTTGGCTTTGGAACCACACCGTAAATTGGTCTATCTTTGATTTCGAGCATCTTTCTAACTCCTTCTATACCAAAAGCGGGACCATTGAATTCCCTAATGAGCTTCTCGGGGAAGTAAAGGTCTTCAAGGCGCAGACCTTTCACTCTCTTCATTCCAAAAACGTTACCGGCTATGCTCGCAAGAAGTCCCGGAAGGTTGGCTTCTTCAAAGGCATGGAATGGATAGGCAATCTTAACGATCCAGCTACCATCGCCCATGTCATGGAAATCGTAAGCCTTTGCAGATAGGTCAGCCCACCTCTCTTCCTCATACCAGGGATATAGTGTAGTCCACGTTCCCGTTGAGCTTTCCGCGGCAACTCCTCCCGCGGCTTGTTCAATTGTGTACCCCTCAGCCGGAGTTATCCTAAAAACGGCTATGATATCCCTCTTCTTGCTGGGCTCATAGCCTTTGTCCACATAGTAGTCATATATCTTGTCAAACTTTTCAGGCATTTTTCCCACCTCCTTATTAGTTAGGTTTTCCTAACTATTAAACCTTTCGTGGGGTGGCATAGAAATAGAAAAGCGGAGATTATTAAGCTTTCGATAACGGCAAAAAAGAAAAAGAAAAACAAATTTGTAAAAGGACGTCATTTATGCTTCTCTTCCTCGTTTATGGTTATTGAGGGTGCTTCTAAGACTACGATGCTTTCTACTCTGGCTATTTCGGATCTGAAGCTAAATTTCCCATCGGCCCCAATCAGCTTTAGGAAAGCCACTACGCTTTCTTCGCCAGTAGCGGGGTCTCTGAGGGTCAGAACCTCGATGATGAACTCGTCTAATGTGTGCCCTCTGTAACCTCCAATGCGGTCATCTATATCTAACGGTATCTCACTCTGCATCACATAGAGTATCACCATGGTGTACTCGGGGATTCCGTTCTCAGCTCCATCTCCGCCGGTTATTA
Organism: Thermococcales archaeon 44_46; assembly: GCA_001507935.1. Taxonomy (GTDB): domain Archaea; phylum Methanobacteriota_B; class Thermococci; order Thermococcales; family Thermococcaceae; genus Thermococcus_A. The sequence continues at coordinate 4,236 of LGET01000011.1, read as the reverse complement.
TGACGAAAGGTATCTGGCTTTCATCTGACATTCCGTAGTCGGGACGGGAGATCCTCTCCCTAACGGCGGATGGAACGGGCAGCTTTGCTGTATCGTTTCCCTTGATCGTCTCTCCTGTAAAAGAATTCTCCATGTGGAAGGGGCTTAGGATTCTCGCCAGGAACGGACTGTAGGGGCCGGGAGAGACTGTGGTTTCGTTTACAGTAAGCGGGAAGCCCCAAGCTGTGCTGTTTGATTCTCCATCGATCCCATCGATTTTTATGAACACGGTTGTCGCAGACTCCGGATCAATGACGTTCTTTAACTTCATGTGGTTGACCGGAACACCTGCGGATTCCTTTAGGCCTTCTATATCCACCCTAATCCTCTTCACATCGCGCTTTCCCATGTATTCTTCGTTTATGGTAATTCTTATGACGCTCATGTTGCCTTCTCCCACGAAAGTGTCTACCTCCTCCAGCGGAATGTGATCCACCTTTGGAGCATCAATCGAGCTTTCGGGGCTTATGCGGAGAAGAACAGGCGAGTTGCATTTTTCTTTTATGTTGAGGACTACATCCCCATTTTCGTCCTCCTCAACCAGCCAGCAGCCGACCTTTGCCACCTCGGGAGTCCCACCCATAACGGCCAAAAAGAAGTCCCTTGACACCGGATTGACGGTGATGTCCTCCCCGATATCGTTTCCCTGTAATGCTGCCTCGCCGATTATCTCCCCAGTTTCGGCATCCACCATTGCGAGACCAAAACCCATTGTGGTTACCTTGTACTCTCCAGCAGAAATCCCAATGGCCTTCGAGTAGTCCTTTGCCTCCGGGATTTCCCGCTGTATCTTGGCAAACTCCTCCGGACTGAGCTCCCTGGCTTCGCTGTAGTTTCCTACCACCAACAGCGTGCCGTTAACGGGGTAGCTACATGGGAGGAAGGGGTTGTAGGGGGTTATCGTTATGACGTTGCCACTGGTTAATATCTCGTCATGAGGAAGGTTAGCTCCAATGCACCCAACACCATCGATCGCGTACACTCCCGGGCCGAGCTTAACACTCTGGGGATCTCCGTAGGGGATTTCACTGATGAAAGAACCTCTCCTTGCCTCTTTTAGCACTACATTACCCTGCGGAAGTGCCATGTTCACCGCTTTGGCAAGGTCGGAACCAGCCTTAAACTTCACGACCTTGCCTGGAGGAATCACGATCCTGATGGGGTTTTGGGGAGCAATTTTCCACCCTTGGCTTGGGTCCTTGGTATCTGCAAACCTCAGACCGCTCCCAGGATGGTATATCTCGAGGCCCACGATTTCTTTACCCTCAACTGCATTTAGGGTATTCTGCGCCATCTCTCTTGCCGAGACCCTCTTTCCATCCACCAGAAAAATCCCGTTCTCGTTGTAGAACTCGTTAATGGCTTCTCCCTCCATTACCCTGTCCCAGTAAGCCCGTTCAACTGCAGCCGTTATCAGGGCGTTTCTAAGGCTAACCAGCTGGGCAAAGCGAATGAGGTATGCATCGGAGAGGTATTCAAACTTTTTGGTCTTGTTATCTTCGTTTTCGGCAAGTCTCATAAGCCTGTGGAACTTTTCCTCTTCTGGTTGGGCTCTCACAATCCACCTCTTGATCCTAGTATTTTCTGGTTGTGCTCTCACAATGCTCCCTTCTGGTGGTGCTCTCACAAGAGTGACGTTTGAAAAGGCCTCCATTACCTGGTTCTCCCCGCTACCGAGAACAGTGTCAATTAGCCCCACTGCTTCTTCAAGCTCCTTCAGCTTTACATCAATCTGGGCGTCTTGCTTTGGAGTTGTAGTAGTGGGTGTGGTTGTTTCCGTTTGAGTTTGGGTTTTTGTCACTGTCTCGGTTTCGGTTTTTGTTGCCGTTTCCTCGGGTTTGCTGGCAGTTTCCGTGTTAAAGCTTTGGTTTATGCATCCAGAGATGAAAGCTCCAAGCAATACTACACTCAAAAGCAGGGCAAAACCTGCAAACCTACCTTTCATTTTTCCACCAGCTTTTTCACACGGCGACAAAAAACGTCAAAAACCATGTGATTATGATTTATAATAAGTTGTCAAACTATAAAACAATTTCTGTTTAACATTTGCGTATAAAGTAAGAGCAATAGTTTAACAACAACAAAAACCAAAAGAAAAAATTTAATAAAATGAAAAGTTTCACGGCCCAACATGCATCATCTGGCTGTACATTTCCCAGTCGAGGAGGAGCTCGTATTCAGTCTTCAAGATAGAGTAGTGCGTATTCTCCATTGAAGCAAGGTATCTAAGAAGGCCCTTCTTAGCGTTGTCATCCGTCATCTCTTCAAGCTTGGAGTAAAATTCGCTGGCAATTCTCTCCGCCTCCATAGCCCATCTGATTAAGTCAATAACGTCTTGAACGCTTTTAATTTTCTCCGCGACGGGCTTTAACTCGGGCCCAACATGTTCCTTAGGGAACACTATCTCCTCTCCGGGGAACGACTGGGCGTAAAGCTTCCTTAAAAATTCCTCGTGCTTTTCCTCCTCTCCAGCAAGAAATTCCAGCTTCTTTCTTAGGGTTTCTATATCAACATTTGCTGCCATGCTTTTGTAAAACTCCCTCGCCCCTATTTCTGCCTTTATAGCCATTCCTAAAAGTTCTTTCAGGGAGAACTCATTCACCTTTTCAAGGGGAATCCCCATGTCAATCTCCACCATTTTTTCCACCTCATTTCAAAAACAAGACATTTACTAATAGGGCTTTTCCATACTAAAATCTTTCCATCAAATAAAGGTTCTAGTGACAAACCCTCTAACTCGAATATAAAAGTCTCATGGTAGAATTGCCAAGCCTTTCAGCTGCCACGTAATGGAGCCTCACTAAGGTGTAAATCCACAGGCTCATGGAAAAGAAATACACTGCTGGGGCAATTTCTACAGCAAAGATGTTGAGCCAGATGAATACTACAAAAGTCCAAGACGATATCCCTGCAAGCTTTTTATACTCTTCAGGGGTTCTAACATAGCCTGATATGGCATTGATGAGAAGGAGAATGGCCACTGAAGAGGCTAACTCAACGGTATAAAAGCTCTCCCTTACAAAGATGGCACTCCCAGCTACAATACTAACTTGCAAGAGCATTGTCCAAGTAGCCCTAACAAGTCCACTTTCCGAGAGGGAATAGGCTATTAAAACAGGCCCCAAAAGGATTGCAATGGTTATAATGCCCCTATGAACTTCAAACATTGTCGCGATAAAGCCGAGCGAAGTTAGTATTCCTCCAAAGAGGATGTACCAAGAAAGCCTCCTATGTCCTAAAAAGAAGTTCTCAATCTTTCTTGAAAGGTTCCAGGTAAGGAAAATTCCCGCAAGAGTCAGTACTCCACAGAGGCCCATGAGAGTTTGATAAACACTTATCATGCTTCCATCGTCCAAGTTTTTACCCAGATAATTGGGAAGAAAACTAAATAAACCTTCCGGTAAACTTTCGTAGATTTTAGAAAACATGCTAAGTTTGTTCCCAAGAAAAGCTCCATACTCTTAAACATCTGGAGAGTCCAAAACAAACAGAAAAAGTAGAAAAGGGTCACTCAAGCTGGACCTCATTCTCCCAGAGGCCGTGGATGTTGCAGTAGCTCAAAGCATAGAGCTTGCCCTTCTTCTTGGTCTTGAGTACAAAGTAAGCTATGGGCTCTGTGTATACATCACTCGTGTTTGGGCCGTTTACAGACTCTCCATGGGCTGTAAACTCAGCCCTTCCAACATGGTAAACAAAGTTCTCGCCCTCTGGTAAGAAGTAAAGCTCTATGTATCTGATGTGGTGCTCGGTGGTGTTTGGATGTGGGATTTCTTTACCAACTTGCACCTTAACTTTAACAAGCTCCCCTTCTCTTTCGTACTCTATAACGGGGACGTGCTTTTCTCCTTTCCAGTCTCCACTCCTGATGGTTTCACCAATCATCTCGGTCACCTCATTCTATCTTTTCAAACATGTCTTTTGGAGCTCCACAGAGTGGGCATACCCAATCATCCGGGATGTCCTCAAACTTTGTTCCCGGAGCAATTCCGCTATCCGGGTCTCCGGCTTCCTCATCATATATGTATCCACAAACTATGCATTTCCACTTGGCCATGTTTTCACCACCCTAATATTGTTAGATTAACCTTATAAAGTTTGTGCTCCAAACGGGCGTGTTTATAGTAACCTTTATTAGGGTTTTTGCTGAATTCTTTCGGGTGGTTGTCGTGATCCCCAGATGGGATCACAGACTCAAAG
>LGET01000010.1 GCA_001507935.1 Thermococcales archaeon 44_46 | reverse complement strand
ACATTCTTTTGCTTTCCTGCTCTCTGGCCGGTTTCTCGATTACTGCATCCCCGCCCTGAAGGGCGAGGCTTTCAAAAGAAAAAGGGTAAAAGCTGTCTCCAAAGCTTTCAAACTTGAGAAACTCGACTTTAAAGGCATCACTAACCTTATCAACGTTTAAGCACTCAAAAGGAGAAATTCCTTTTCCAAAGAGCTTGTTACCGTAGAACAAATGCAGTTTATTAGCAAAGGGCAGGAACTGGCATGCTATTCTCCCTCCCTCAATTAAAACGCTGTCTATTCCTTTTTCGCCCAAAATTTTAAGAATTCTCTCTGGCTTTGTTTCTCTAATTACTTCAGCGTTTTTCCATTCTTTTTTGCTCTCAGTAAAGATTATTACTCTTCCTTTCTCAAAAGCTCTAAAATTTCCATTAGCAGTTAATCCATGCCTATCGAGGATTACTTTCACCTTCTCAGCGCATCCTTCTATTCTGCAAGTTAGTTTTGGATCGTCTTTAAGAATCGTATTAGCTCCAACCATTACTGCCATGTACTTTTTCCTGAGCTCCTGAACTTTCTCCCTTGCTTTTTCGCCAGTAATCCATTTTGAGGAGAAGCTATTTGTTGCTATAAAACCGTCTAAGGTTAAAGCAAGCTTTATGGCCACAAAGGGCGTTTTTGTGGTTATGTACTTTAGAAACACTTCGTTCAACTTTCTTGCCTCTTCTTCAAGAACACCAACTTTAACCTTAATGCCTGCTTTTTTGAGTTTTTCAACGCCTTTTCCATTAACCAATGGATTGGGGTCTCCCATTGCTATTACAACTCTTGAGAAGCCTTCCTTTATTATTCTATCAACACAGGGAGGCTGCTTACCCCAATGGGAACAGGGCTCTAAAGTGACATACATTGTTGCTCCTTCGAGGGAGTAGCCTTTGCTCTTTGCGTCTTCTATAGCGTTAACTTCTGCATGCCTATCCCCAAAACGTTTATGATAGCCCTTTCCTATGATCTTATCCTCTTTTACAATAACTGCTCCAACCATCGGATTTGGATTTGCCCTTCCCTCTCCTTTTTTGGACAGCTTCAAAGCTAACCTCATGAAGTGCTCATCGTTCATAACTCATCAATAGTCTGATTAATGTTCCAAATTTAAAAAATTTTGTTCCAAAAATGGAACATTCAAGAAATAATCAACCCTTAATAATCTCCAAGCTCACGTCAAAGTTCTTCACACTGTGCGTTAAAGCTCCGAGGCTTATAACATCGATGTCGAGCCCCGCGTACTCCTCGATGTTCTCGGGCGTTATCCCGCCGCTTACCTCAATCTTAACCTTCTCCCTGAGCCCCTCATGCTTTAAAGCCTCAAGGACATCCTCAATCTGTTCCGGTGTCATGTTGTCGAGCATTATTACGTCGGCCCCGGCTTTAGCAGCCTTCAGCGCGTCCTCCAAGGTTTCAACCTCGACCTCAACTACCTTATAAATGGAAAATGTCTTTGCCCTTCTTATTGCCTCCTCAAGCGGAACCAACGCTAAATGGTTGTCCTTTATGAGTATCGCATCGCTCAGGGAGAAGCGGTGTGGTTCTCCCCCACCGATGAGGATGGCCCTCTTGTCCATCGGCTTCAGCAGGGTTTTCCTCGTTCCGGCGACCCTGACCTTCGGGTTCACGGCCTTGACCCTCTCCACGAGCTTTCTCACTTCCGTGGCTATGCCGCTCATCCTGCCCATGACGTTTAAGGCTGTCCTCTCGACGAGCAGAATCGCCCGGGCATCACCGAGGAGCTCGATGATAACGTCGCCCTCCCTGACCTCCTCGCCGTCGCGCTTTTGGACCCCAACCTTAACATCGAAGTGCTCGAAGAGGGCTTTAGCCTCCTCCAGACCGGCGATAACCCCATCCTGCTTTGCTATGATCACGGCCTCAGCTTCCAGATCCTCCGGTATGACTGCCTCGCTCGTGACGTCGCCGAAGGGCGCGTCCTCCTCAACGAAGCGCAGGAGATAGTTAACGGAAACCATATCATCACCACCTTGTTGAGTGTAAAGGTAAAGAAAATGGAAAAGTTTCCCTCATACTTAACTACCCGCTCATCTCCAGCATCCTTTCTATTGCCCTCCTGGCTTTTTCAGCAATCTCTTTGGGGACCTCAATCTCGTATTTTTCATCCCTCAGGGATTCGTAGATGTGCTTGAGCGTGATTGACTTCATTCCAATGCAGAAGGCATCCTCACTCGCGGGGTAGAACTTCTTATCGGGATAGAGCTTCTGCAGGCGGTAGCACATCTCCTTCTCCGTAAAGACGACCCACTCGTCATGCTGGCAGGCATTTCTAACCATCCCACCGGTCGAGACTATTAAATCCGCCCTCGCTTGCACCTCTGGACTGCATTCGGGGTGAACCATAAGCTTTGCCTCTGGGTGCTCCTCTCTTGCACGCTCAACGTCTTCAAGGGTGAACTTCCTGTGGACGTAGCAGTGCCCGCCTTCAGGGATTGGGATGATTCTCTTTCCAGTTCGCTTTGCCACATAATACGCTAAATTGTTATCGGGCCCGAAGATTACCGTATCGGCATCGAGCTTCTCCACGATTTTTGTGGCATTTGCTGATGTAACGGTGACATCGGCGTAGGCCTTGGTCTCGGCGGTCGTGTTTACATAGAGGACAACGGGAGCGTCGGGATACCGCTTTTTGGCCTCAAGGATGTGCTCAACCTTCAGCATGTTGGCCATCGCACACGTGGCCCTCTTTGTCGGGAGAAGCACTTTCTTTGTGGGATTCAGGATTTTGGCTGTCTCGGCCATAAAGTCGACGCCCGCGAAGACTATCACGTCGGCGTCAACGTTCACCGCTTTCCTCGCCAGCTCAAGGCTGTCCCCGAGAAAGTCGGCTATGTCCTGAACTTCAGGAAGCTGGTAGTTGTGGGCTAAAATTATCGCGTTTTTCTCTTCCTTAATCTTGATAATCTCCTCAACCAGATTCATGACATATACCCCCTCGAAAAATGCTGGGTCTTTCAAATTCCTCTTTCATGAAAGGATAATCCTCCCTATAGTGAGCCCCTCTACTCTCTCTCCTTTTTAAGGCACATTCTAAAATACCTCTTGCCAGGAGCTTGATTCTCGCATCCACCTCGACACCCATTAGCTTTTTTAACCCTTTTTTAAGGCCATTCTCATTCCTTACTATTCCAGCATATTTCCAGAGAATTTCTCTAACACTATCTATATCGCCCAATTCTTGGGTAGTGTCTCTAACGTCATTGGGATGTTCGACTTTAGGATTGTCTCTCATTATCGTTCTAGCAACTTCTAAACCGCTTACCACGCATTCTAGGAGGGAATTGCTTGCCAACCTGTTTGCTCCATGGAACCCATTATCCGCTGCTTCTCCAATTGCATAGAGATTTTTGATGCTTGTTCGGTAATAGAGGTCAACTTTCAAACCTCCTATAGAATAATGGGCAATTGGAGTTACTGGAATTAGATCTTTTTCAGGGTTGATTTTCTCTTTGATCAGGAACGAATAAATCTGGGGGAACTTTTCTTTGAACCCTTTAACTCCTGTTGCGTCCAGATAAACTCTTTTTCCTCCCTGCATCTGTTTGTAGATCGCCCTCGCAACGACATCTCTTGGTTCAAGTTCATTAACAAACCTTTCTCCCTCCTCGTTGATTAGCTTAGCCCCCGCTCCCCGTACAGCTTCACTTATAAGTTTAACCTCTTTTCCGATGAAACCTGTGGGATGAAACTGTACGAACTCTAAATTACTTGTTAAGGCACCTTTCATTAAGGCGTCTCCTGTTAGAATCCCTAGGTTTAATGGGGAGCCTGCTGTAAATTTATATAATGCTGTGTATCCTCCAGTAGCCAATATTATGGCATCAAACTTTAGGAGCTCTCCATTGAGGAAAACACCATAGCATTTTTCGTCTTTTATTGCCAGCGAAGATGCAAAACCCTTTATGAAGTGGACACCGAGCTCTTTAGCCCTTAAATAAAGGAGCTTTGTCACATGCTTTCCAGTTTCATTTTTGATTGTGAATACCCTTGGAAAGGAGTGCCCCCCTTCGATTTCATTGTCTTCAAAGCTTAAACCGAGAGAAAGTAAAAAATCATAAGCCTCAGTAGATTTTGAAATCACACTCCATACAGCTTCTTCGTTATTTAAATAACGTCCGGCTTTGACGGTATCTACAACGTGGGATCTGATGGAGTCTCCCTCCAGAATGGGAAAGGCTATTCCTGCCTGAGCAAGATATGAATTTGTTTCCTTTATCCCTTCTCCAATGATAACTACTTCAAAACCCTTTTTAGCCAATGAAATTGCAGCAGTTAATCCTGCTATTCCCTCTCCAATTATCCCCAGCCTTCTCATTTGATTACCCGAACAATTGTTCGGTAAGTATCTTTTAAGCCTTTTGTTGGAAATGAAGATGGTTATTTTTGTTTAAACACCTAATTCTTCAGTACAAGGTAGTTACGGGAGTTATTTTCTTATTAAATCTCGTTTTAAAATTGAAAAAATGAGTTTTCATTGTTTATATCTATCAAAAAGTGCAAAAAGGGAGAACTTACTCTCCCAGGACATTTGCAAGTGAATTGTAGATATTTTGGGCTTTACTTAGGTTTAGTTTGATTAATTCTTCTTTTCCGTTTGTGAATGTGATATCTCTCCCCGTTACTTCCCCTATCACGGCAAATTCCTTGAACAATTCTTCCACTTTTTCAAGGTTCTCCTTTTCAAAGCTCACTACGAAGCGTCCGTGACTCTCTGAAAAGAGCACTTCCAGAGGGGAGAGTTTTCCTTCTACCGGAACCTTTGTTACATCTGCTTCAAATCCTTTATTTCCAGCAATGGCCATTTCTATGAGTGCAACGGCTAGGCCGCCCCTGCTTACGTCATGAACGGCCTTCACCAACCCGAGCTCTATTGCCTTTAAAATGCTTTCAACATTTTTCTTTTCTCTCTCTAGCTCAACTCTTGGGGTTATTCCTCCTTTCAATCCCAAAACTCTGTAGAGTTCACTCCCACCAAGTTCCTTCTTTGTCACCCCTACAACGGCTATGAGGTCTCCTTCATCTTTGAAGTCCATTGTCATGAGGCTCTCAAGCCTCACTTTTCCGAGACCAGCGACAACTGGCGTTGGTTTTATAGGCCTGTTTCCTACCTCATTGTAAAAGCTAACATTCCCGCTCACGTAAGCTAGGTTAAACGCTCTCGCCGCATCGGCAAGCCCTTTAATGGTCTCAATGAAGCTCCAGTAAACTTCCGGCCTCTCTGGAGAGGCAAAGTTCAGGTTATCTACCAAAGCCAAGGGTTTTGCTCCAACGCTTGCTAAGTTTCTAACGACTTCGGCAACAGCACCCATTGCTCCGTGATATGGGTTCAGGTAGCTGTAGGACGGATTTCCATCGCTAACAAAAGCCAGCCCGCATTCATCGTTTATTTTTAGCACCGCCGCGTCCTTTCCGGGCTTTAGAACTGTCCTTCCTTGAACCTCATGATCGTACTGCTGCCATATCCACTCTTTGCTCGCTATGTTGGGGCTTGAGAGAACTTTGAAGAAAGCCTCTTTGAGTCCTATTTCCGGCGTCTCGACGTCTCTCTCAATGTTGTAGGGCTTTGCTTCCCATTCTATTGTTGGCACTTCTGTGAGGAGGTCTATGGGCAGGTCGGCGACCTTTTCACTATTCCAGTAGACGATATACCTAGGCTCTTCTATGATCTCACCGACAACAGTCCACTCAAGCTCATACTTCTCAAAAATCTTTGTTATCTCTTTCAGATCTTCTTTCCTAACGGCGAAGAGCATTCTTTCCTGGCTCTCGGAAATCATAACCTCCGTTGGAGTCATGTTTGGCTCTCTTTGGGGCACTCTGTCCGCGTAGATTATTGCTCCAAACCCCTTCTTTCCGGCCATCTCCGAGGAGGCACAGGTTAAACCTCCGCCGCCCAAATCTTTAAGAGCTTTGATTTTACCCCTCTTCACAGCTTCAATGGTTGCCTCGATTAAGAGTTTCTCCGTAAACGGGTCAGGAATTTGAACGGCTGAGCGGTCTTCCTCTTCCGCGTTCTCGCTTAACTCTTCGCTCGCAAATGTTACGCCGTGGATTCCATCCCTTCCTGTTTTGTTGCCAACTAAAACTAGCAAAAGGCCGCTCTCCTCAACATAGCTGTGCACCAGCTCTTCGGGTCTCATTAAACCAATACAAGCAACGTTGACGAGTGTGTAGCTGTCAAGGCTTTCATCGAACTCCGTTTCTCCCCCAACTGTTGGGACGCCTATTCTATTGCCATAATCGGCTATTCCCTTACCCACATACTCAAAAAGGTACTTATTACGCTCCTTCTCTAAGGGTCCAAAGCGTATGGGATCGAGCAGAGCTATAGGTCTTGCTCCCATACAGAGTATATCTCTAACAATCCCTCCAACGCCTGTGGCTGCTCCACCATAGGGCTCAACAGCGCTTGGATGGTTGTGACTTTCTATTCCGACAACTATCGCCGTGTTCTCATCAAATTTTACAACGCCTGCGTCTTCCCCAGGGCCTAAAATAACGTGCTCGTTCCTCGTGGGTAAAAGTTTGAGCCACTTTCTGCTTGATTTGTAAGATGCGTGTTCACTCCACATTACCTCAAGCATGGCCTTTTCAACTTCATTAGGCTCTCTACCGAGCCTTTCACGGATGATCTTTTCTTCGTGAGGAAACATCTTGACACCTCCTTTATTACCAGAAAAATGTAAAAATTTGGAGTTTTTAAGGTTTATTTATACATAAAAATGTTAAAAACTCTCTGCGAGAATTTTCTGATTTAAAGGATTATATCACAGAAAAAAGAAAAAGCCTACTAAGACATCAAATGAAGTAGGGATTAAATTATCAGGAGATTGAGAAAACTTTTTTCATGCTTTCTTTAACTTCCTTAATTTTATGGGGTTTTAATACGCCGAGTCTCTTTTTAACCATTTGCTTTTCAATGGTGAAAACTACATAAGGCTTTATCACGCTTTGGTAAAGTGGTTGAGTTCCTGCATATCTATTAACGTCGGAATCAGAGAGCAAAACGTTGTACTCTTTAAAACCACTTGGTAGGTTTGAGGTTATTTGAACAGTTATAATGCTGTTGCTGATTTTGTTAAGAACATTATTGGAGACTATCAAAACCGGTCGTAGCTTCTTTTTGCGAAGATTTGTGAATGGAAACTCGAGAAGGATTATTTCCCACTGTTGAAGGTTTCTTTTAGGCTTTATCTGGTTCATAGTCAATTCCTCCGTATTCGTCCCACTGTGCATCAGCCTCGCTCTCCCAGTCTTCTGCAAGAATTGGCTCCATAGCTTTTAGCATGTTTCTGATGTATTCCCTTTCATCGGCTTGGAGATACTTCTTTTTCAGGAGGAATTCTCTGAGTGCATCTTTGATGATCTCACTTTTGTTAGAATAAATTCCGGCTTCAATAAGTTTTTCCATTTCTTTTGCAAGAGCGGGAGGTATTCTTGCAGATACCTTAACCGTTGTAGCCATTTGTCTCACCATTTTATCTATTTGTCGGACAAATTTAAAAAGATTTATCTTATGTGTACAAAATTGCATAAAGTACAAAGGCTGTAAAAATGCTCACGCTTGAGGACTTAGGAATAGGAAGGTAAAGGAAAATTTAGGCGTTTTAGGGACTCAGTCCTAAAGATCACCTCTTAGCATATTCTACCATGCTCTTGAAGATCCTCAACCCGTCCTCGCTCCCCAGCCATTTATCACTCGCTCTCTCCGGGTGGGGCATCATGCCGAGAACGTTGCCCTTTTCATTGCTTATTCCTGCTATGTTCAAGAGAGAGCCGTTGGGGTTTGCATCTTCCGTTATCTCTCCTTTCTCGTCGCTGTACTGGAAGGTTATTCTTATGCTATCTAAGCTCTCGGAGTAGTAATTCCCTTCAGCATGTGCTATTGGCATTCTAATGACCTCTCCCTCTTTGTAAAATTGAGTAAAAGCTGTTTGGGTGTCGCTAACTTTAAGGTAAACCCACTTGCATAGGAAGCTTGGAATCTTATTTGGTCTCAATGCTCCCGGCAGAAGAGCTGACTCCGTTAAGATTTGAAAGCCGTTGCAAATGCCTAAAACGGGTTTGCCTTCATTAGCAAGAGCTTTAACTTCCTCCATTACCTCTGCCCTTGCACTTATCGCCCCGGCCCTTAGATAATCGGCATAGCTGAATCCACCGGGCAAAACAACACCATCAAAGTCTTTGAGGCTTTGCTTGTACCAGACTCTCTCCGCTTTTCCACCAGCTTTTTTAATTGCTTCAACAGTCTCAAAATCGCAGTTTGTCCCTGGGAATACTATGACAGCGAACTTTGGCATTTCACTCACCTAAAGGCTCGATTTGATACTCATAAGTGTGGATAACTGGGTTTGCAAGCAGGCGTTTGCACATCTCCTCGACATCTTTCTCTGGAGCTTCGCTTTCAAAAATGAACTCGAAATATTTTGGAACCTTCAGCTCTTCAACTTTATAGCCTAAGTTTTTGAGCGCCTTTCCAATAACCCTCCCTTCAGGATCGTTAAGACCTTTTTTTAAGCGGATTACAACCTTAGCTTTCCATTTCATGAGCATCACCTTATCAAAAAAATGTAAAAATTTAGGGTTTTTAAGGTTTATTTATGCATAAAAATGTTAATTAAAACTTTTTTCACCACTCTCATAAAAAGTGATTGTAGTAAAGCCATGAAATCGCAACAATAGATCAATCTTCACTAAGATATCAATCCCGTATCTAGGACATAATATGTCATTGCCAAGAATATGACTTAAACTGTTGTGTTAAATGCCTAGACTCCCATAATTTTAAAAACTAGCCCAAAGACATGCTTTGATTTATATCCCCTAAGATACTCTTGAGTTCTCAACGAGCGTTCTATACAGGGAGCATCTTTCGTAGAGTTCCTCATGTTTGCCAGAGTCAAGGATCTTCCCCTTATTTAAAACAAATATCTTATCAGCATTTTTTAGAGCGGTTAAACGATGCGATATTATAATTAAAGTCGAGTCCTTTAAAAACTCTCGAATCTTTTCGAGGACTTGAGCTTCATTTTGAACATCAAGACTGTTTGTGGCCTCATCAAGTATCAAAACCTCCGGTTTTCTTAAAAGTGCCCTTGCCAGTGCTATTTTTTGTTTTTGTCCTTCAGAAAGAGCTTTACTAGTTATATAATCATCAAGTTCGGCAAAATCTATTCCTACAATCTTGAGAACATGAATAACTTCGTCCTCTTGATACACTTCGTCAAGCATCAAATTCTCCTTTAAAGTTCCATCAAAAATCCAGTCTTTAGATGGTAGGTAATATATCCTCTTTCTTAAAGACCTAAGACTATAAACCCGGTAATCTTTCCCATTTATTAAAATGTGGCCAGTCTCTGGCTCACGTAACCTGATTAAAGTTAATGCCAGGGTTGTTTTTCCAGAACCTATGGGTCCAACGATTCCAATTGTTTCGTTCTTTTTGAGTTCTAGAGTCACATTACTTAAAATGCCAACACTTACATTTTTACATTCAATGCTTTTGACCGATTTTAACTCATGCCCCTTATCAAGGTCTTCTTTTTCAATGTTTACTATCTCCTTATAGCGCTCTACGTAAGGGATAAGTGCATTGAGATATGTGAATGAATTAGCCAGATTAGTAAGAGGTTCATAGAATTGCGGTAAATAGTTCGTGAAAGCTACGATTGCTCCCACTGAGGCGAGTCCTTTTGTTGCCAGCCAACCACCAACAAGCAACATTATCAGTCGAGCTATACTGCTTGTGTAATAGTACGATTTCTGGAAGAATATCCTTACCCGCAGGAATCTTGTCATATTCTTTAACCACTCTGAAAGACTCATGGAGAATCTCTCTTCAAAATATTCGTACTTATCCAAACGTTTAATAAAGAAAAGATTATCAATGCTTGTTTTGGTAACAGCAACTACTTTTGACAATGATTCTCTTTCTCGTTTTGAATACTCAATGGATTTTCCTGATGCTTTCTTATAGATAGCATAGTTTATTGGGATTATTAAGACAGCTACAAGAAGCATTGTTGGAGATAATGAATATAGGGTAAACGTTGCTACTGCAATATTAATCAACTGAACACTTAATCCAGGGATTAAACCTGCTAATCCCAGACTGAGCTCTGGTAAGTCCGAAACGAATCTCGCTATTACATCTCCACTGCTTATTTTTCCTAGTTTTGCCCTATGAATAGAGAAAACCAAATCTTGAGAAAATATTTTTAAAGCTTTGATTCCCAATCTCTGGAGCATGAACTCCCCATAAAAACTTCCTAAGTAGCTTAAAAATGTGAGAACCAGCAGAGCTAATCCAATTTTTGAGATTGTTGAAAATTCCTGTAATGATACAAGAGAATCTATAAAATTCTTCATGAGCATTGCTTGGGCGTATCCGAAAATAGAAAGAATAAGGAAAAGAATTATTGTTATGACTATGTCTCCTTTTAGATTTTTTGAGACTTTTATAGATTCCTCAAGGACATCTCTTATATTTACTGACATATATTAAGCACCTTTTCATAATTTATTTCTGAAATCGTTTGAGACCAAGGATGATACAAGATAAATGTGTCTTTATCTCTATTATCGAGAATGATATCTGCCAACTTAAATGAGGGAACATGATAAGAAAATTGAAGAGAAGAAAATAAGTTAAGTGTTTCCATCACATCACCCCTCCATCTTTTTGTTTAAATGAATCAGGATAATAGTGGATTTCTAATGGTTGGATTTGGTCCTCCACCTCCACATCTGATAGCTTCCCCAGAGCATGCCGTTATTCCAATAAATTTATTTGCCCTAATATAGGTTGTGTTTAATACTTTCAGAATCATCAAACACACCTCCTTATTAGGAATTTATGGCAATGTTATATTTTTGATAGTTGGATTTGGTCCTGTACCTCCGCATATGAGAGCTTCTCCAGAACATGCTGTTATTCCGATAAACTTATTTGCTCTAATATAGGTTGTGTTTAATATTTTTAGAACCATTCTATCCTACCCCCTGTACACATCTGTACAGCTTCAGTATGGCTTCAATAGTACTACTGAACCATCTCCTCCACACCAAATTGCCCTACCAGAACATGCTGTTATCCCAATAAATTTAGAGGCCCTTTCATAGGTGGTCTCTACTACTTTCAACATTTCACACCACCTCCTTTTTATTTTGCCTCATCGTTACATCGGCATATTATTCTAAAGACATATTTATACTTAAAACTTTCGTAAATAAATTTCTAAAAAAAAGTAACTAGCAAAAAGATTCTTTCTCCAAATTCGAAGTCTGTAAATAAGTAAACTCTTGAAAAGTAATCAAGAAATTGTAAATCATGTAACCACATTCTCAAGCTCATCCAGCTCAATGGCACGCTTTATCTCAAGAGCAATTCTCCTTCCGGTGCTCATCTCCTTTCTCCAGAGAGCGTTTCCATATGGATGGCCCATCGCCATGTGGATGTTTGTTCCACCACCGGTTCTTGGGGCGACATCGTAGATGTAGAAGTTGAGGTCTTTATCAACAGCCGTTTGAAGTGTGAAAGGCCCAATGATGCCGGGTGGGTAATATTTCTTGGTGGCCTCAACATAGCGCTCGGCCATGTCGAAGACCTTCTCCAAAAGCGACTCCCTTAGTGTTGAGGATGCATGGCCACAAACGGTGTATTCTGGTTCAAATTGATGCTCGGGTAAGGTCATCTGCTGGGGGGCAGGTAATCTAACATGTCCATCCAAACTTGTCTCAAAGCGCCAGTCTATTCCAAGGAGCTCAATTTCCTCATCAATTGGGGAGTAGAAGAAGTCAAAGTTGAAGACTGGGCCAATGATGTAACGCTCAATCCTTGCTTTGGTTAGATCTTCCTCGGTAATTACGCCAAGCTTCATGAGCTTCTCGGCTTTTTCTCTAAATTCTTTGTAGCTTGCGGCAGTGAAAAATCCCCTTTCAAGTCTCTTCTTTGCATGAGGGGGTTTTACTATCACGAGACCAACATCGTCAATCTCCTCTGGTTTGACGGGCTCAGGATAGGGTAAGCCAGCTTTCTCTAAGAGCCAGTAGTAGCTCTTCTCTTCACTTCTCTCTTCGCTCCTTAATAAGTTTCTGCTTCCAAACAGTGGGACCGGGAACTCGTTCTCAACCCTATCAATCCCGGTATAAACGACAAATGAACGGTTGGGAATAAAGATGACGTTTCTTTTTCTAAGCTCTTCCTGAATATCGATGATTTTACCGAACTTTTCCAGAATAATTACCTCATCGATGAAGCCCTTTGTTAGGCCGTCCTTTGTTGTCTTCTCTTTGAAGTACTTTGCGTATGTCTTTTCCCTTCCTTTTTGGGCAACTATCAGCGTTCTAAAGCCTTCCTCTTTGGCACCATCTGCGATGTCAAGGGCGGAGTGGCTACCAATAGCCCCGATTGTGATGTTTTCCTTATCATATCTTTCCAAAATTTCTAAAATCTGCTCTCTCTCAATCATTTAACTCACCCCTGAGCTTTTTCATTATCATAATTCTTTTCTCAATGCTCTCTTGAGTTCCCACATCGGTGCGGTAGAAGATTTCTCCATTAACGTGCTTTATTCCATGAGAAGCTATCTTTTCAGCTTCCTCTAAAGAATCGGCTACTCCCACAATGGCCAGAGCCCTTGAGCCGAGCATTGTGAAGTTCTCATCAATTGATGCATAGTAAACTTTAGCCCCTTCTTCTCTGATTTTATCCTCGCTGATTTGAAGTCTAACTCCTCTTATTGGATCAGTGGGATATCCTTTGGGGGCAACATACTTCACAACTGTTGCTTTTTGCTCGAATTCAGCTTTCTTTAAGTTACCATCGATGATTCCCTCCCCGATCTCCACAAGGGAAGTTTTCAAAATTGGTAGAACATTCATGGCCTCTGGATCACCAAAGCGGGCATTGAACTCTATTATCTTCGGCTCATCGTTTGCAAGCATGAACTGGCCGTAGAGAATGCCTTTGTATGGGATTCCCTCTTTGGACATGGCTTCAACCGTTTTTTTCAGTGTTTCGAAAGCTTTTTGATAATCTTCCTTCGACACAAACGGAAGCAAATGATCTTCGCACGAATAAGAGCCCATACCGCCGGTTATTGGTCCAACGTCGCCCTCATAGGCATGAGGGTAATCCTGAGCTAAGGGCATAGGAATGACTTTCTTTCCATCGGTGAAAACCTGAAACGTGAATTCAACTCCGTCCGTGCGCTCCTCTATGAGAACCTTTCCATCTTTTTCTATCAGGGCCTTTGCATACTCTTTTGCCTCTTCGTTGTCTTTCAGCTGGTATCCGACGACTTTGACTCCTTTACCACCGGTAAGTCCAAGGGGTTTAACAACTACTGGCTTTCCAAACTCATCAATCCATGCTTTCATCTCTTCAATGTCATCAAAAACCCTGAAGAGTTTTCTTCCGGGGATTTTGTATTTCTCCATCAGTTGCCTCGCAAAGGCCTTATTCGTTTCGAGTTGAGCAGCTTCTTTTGTAGGGCCTACGGTTGGGGTGCCGTTTTCCTCAAGGACGTTCACGATTCCCTTCTCCAAAGGGGCTTCCGGACCGATGAACGCTAAATCCACGCCCCATTTCAGGGCAAAATCGAGGACTTTTTGAACATCGGTCTCTTTTGCAAGCCCATAATCCTTTGCTAATCTCATAATCCCCGGATTCTTATGTTTTGCAACAACATAAAGCTCTGCATCCCTCGAAAGAGCTTCGGCGATTGCACTTTCCCTTCCACCGGCACCAACTAATAAGACGCGCATGATCTTCACCATAAATTTGTTAAAATTTGGTATTTTTAAGCTTTGTTTTAACATAAAAATGGCAAAATTTATAAAGGGAAAAAGTCAGAGAACAATGTGGTGATAGCATGAAGGTGCTCGTTGTAATGGGTAGCAAAAGTGATTCACACATAGCGGAAAAAGTCACTAAGGTGTTTGATGAGTTTGGAGTTAGTTACGATGTTGAAGTGGCTTCAGCTCACAGGAACCCTAAAAAAGTTGAGGAGCTTGCGAGGAAGGACTACGATGTTTTCATTGCCATAGCGGGATTAAGTGCTGCTTTACCCGGCGTTATAGCTTCTCACACAACCAAACCCGTTATTGGAGTCCCCGTTTCGGCAAAGCTTGGCGGATTGGATGCTCTCCTGAGCATTGCCCAGATGCCTCCGGGCGTGCCGGTTGCTGCGGTTGGAATTGATAACGGAAAGAACGCGGCATTGCTAGCGATAGAAATCCTAGCATTGAAAGATGAAAGCTTGAGGAGAAAGCTTGAAGAGTACAGGGAGAAAATGAAGGCCTAATATTCTCATTAAAAATTAAAGGGCCTAAAGCAGATGTTTCCTTTTTTCATATTCCTGATCCTGCCATTCACCGCTTTTCGTCCTAAGCTCGGTCATGTGGGCAACCATCTCTGCTTTCCTCTTCGCTTCCTGTACATCCTTATCCCAGGCTAGTGCGACACCCAGTCTTCTCCCTTTGTACGCTTCGGGCTTTCCGAAGAGTCTTATGGTTGCGTTTGGGATGCTCAATGTCTTGAAGACATTCCTAAACCTTGGAGCGTAGCCTTCTTGATTGGCTAGGATAACATGTGTAGCCGCGGGGGTTAAGACGGGTAACTTTCTGGTGCCGTTTTCCTCAATGGCCGGAATTGGGAGCCCCAACACAGCTCTAACGTGAAGCCCAAACTCGGAAAATCCTGTGGGATGGGAAGCCATGGTTACCATTCCGGTGTCGTGAGGCCTTGGGGAAACTTCGTTAGCCCATACCTTGTCCCCTTTGACAAACATCTCCACGCCGAATATTCCGAGACCTCCGAGAACATCTGTTATGCGCTTGGCTATTCTATACACCTCACGCTCGGCCTTTTCACTTATCTCAGCGGGTTGCCAGCTTGAGTGGTAATCCCCATCGATCTGGTAATGCCCCACAGGAGCTGGAAAAGTAGTAACTATCTTCCCATTTTCATCGAAGTGCCTCACAGCCAATTCCGTGATTTCGATATCGAAGTCTATATGCTCTTCAACAATAATCTTATCAGCACTTCCCCTGGCTTTTTTCTTTGCAACTTCCCACGCTTTAGGAATATCTTCTGGCCCTTTAACGAAGTACGATCCCTTCCCGCTGGAACTCATTATAGCCTTGGTGTGACAGGGGTAGCCTATCTTCTCGCAAGCTTCGTAGAGCTCATCCAGCGTTTCGGCGTATGCGTAACGGGAGGTTGGAACCTTAGCTTCCTTTGCAAGGGTCTCGCGAGTCCTTTCTCTATGCATTGCTATCCATGTCGCCTTTGCGTTTGGAACGACAAAGTAGCCTTCCTTCTCGAATTCAAAGAGGGCATCGAGGTTTATTGCTTCTATCTCCGGAATTATTGCATCTGGCTTTTCCCTCTCCACGATGCTCCATAGGAAGTCCTTGTCTCTCATATTCCCAACGTAGCTCTTATGGGCTACCTGCATGGCGGGAGCGTTTGGGTATCGGTCAACCGCGATGACCTCAACTCCTAATCTTTGGGCCTCTATGGCTATTTCCTTTCCAAGCTCACCGCTTCCGAGAAGGAGAATTTTAACAGCAGAATCAGTTAGGGGTGTTCCAATTTCATCTCTAATGCTTATCATGGGTATCACCTAAATTTATTGACGTTTGTATGTTAAAACTTTGGGAATATTTAAGAGTTTTTGAACATAAAAATGATAAAACTTTTAAATCCTTCCCCCAAATACCTTCCGGTGATAATCATGTTGACCTATGCGCAGGCTGGTGTTGACGATGAAAAGACTCAACGGGCTCTAAAAGGAATAATCTCTCTTGCAAAAGCGACTTTTGAGTTCAGGAAGGGAAAACTAGGCGAACCTAAGGAGGATATAGGACACTACGCTGCGTTGATGGACTTTGGAGACTTTTACCTTGCGATGACAACGGATGGAGTGGGAACCAAAACCTTAGTTGCAGAGGCAGTTGGGAAATATGATACCATTGGGATCGACATGGTAGCGATGAATGTGAATGATTTAATATGCCTTGGAGCGGAACCCGTTGCTTTGGTGGATTATCTCGCAGTTAAGGAGCCAAATGATGAGGTTTTTCAGGAGATAGCGAAGGGTCTTTACGAAGGAGCCAAGCAGAGCGGAATAGCTATAGTTGGTGGCGAAACCGCAGTCTTGCCGGAGCTAGTAAACGGCTTTGACCTTGCCGGTACGGCTATCGGTGTTGTCGAGAAAAATAAAGTGATAAACGGAAAGGAAATAAAGCCGGGGGATGCGGTGATAGGTATCTCAAGCTCAGGAATTCACTCCAATGGGTTAACCCTTGCAAGAAAACTCCTAATACCTAAGTACGGACTTGAATATGAATTTGAAGGCAAAAAGATTTGGGAGTATCTACTTGAACCCACGAGGATATATGTTAAGCCGATTCTCGACCTCATCAAAAAAGTTGAAGTCCATGGCTTAGCCCACATCACCGGTGGGGGGTTATTAAACCTCAAGCGCCTCACTAATCATGGTTTTTCTCTTGAAATGCCACCAATCAGCGGGATTTTTAAATTGATCTATGAAAATGGTGTCCCGCTGGAGGAGATGTTCAGGGTATTTAACATGGGCGTAGGCATGATAGCTATTGTTCCTCAGGAGGGGAAGGAGGAGGCATTAAATATCCTAAACAAGCACTTTGAGAGCTTTGAGTTTGGAGTTGTAACAGAAGAACCCGGAATAAGGGTGGAGAACTACAGAGTGGGGCTTTAATTAGGGTTAGAAATTTTGATTTCAATGAGGGCGTGTTTAGTTTCACCCCCTGTTATTTAAACAGTATTTGACTCTGAGGAGGATTTTCAGACCATAACACATTACCCCAAGCAGG
>LGET01000009.1 GCA_001507935.1 Thermococcales archaeon 44_46 | reverse complement strand
TTTTAAGTCGTCAAACTCAAAGAGCTTCAAATCATTGTAAAATCTTTCCCCGGTTTTGCTTATTCTTACGTCAAATTCGCCTGTAGAAATTTCGTTGTTTTCTGAGGTGCTCACGTCGCTGAAGATTGCCATCCCTATCTTGAGGCCTACGGCACCCAGTAAAAGCCCTATAAACACAAGGCCCAGTTCTCTTTTCATGACTTTCACCCCGAAGAGTGTTTACAATTAGTTTAAGTAAATTATTAATTAAAAAAGTTTTTGTTGTATTACTAATCAGTTTAGTTGCTTTTAGAGGCAAAAAATTAAATCTTTGACCAGTGAAGTACATATCAATGAGAATAGCTTACATATATGATGCGGTATACCCTTTTGTAAAAGGTGGGGTAGAAAGAAGGATATATGAAGTAGGCAAGCGGTTAGCGAAAAAACATGAAGTTCACTGGTTTTCTCTGGATTGGAATGGTGAGTTAGAAGAAATGCAGTTACGTAAGGTTGGTAGATGGAATCATCTTTATAGCGGAAATAGAAGGTCTATAGGTGAGGCTATATATTTTGCCAAAAAACTTCTTCTGAAATTTGAAGGCAATTATGATATAATTGACTGCCAAGAATTTCCATACCTCCCATGCTTCTCGGCTAAGGTACACAGCGTACTAAGGAGAACTCCCCTAATAGTTACATGGCACGAGGTGTGGAACGAGTATTGGCACGAGTACTTAGGGAAATTGGGGAGAGTAGGGCAGAAAGTAGAAATTTTAGCTTCAAGGTTAAGCTCCTATAATATTTCGGTTTCGAGACTTACCCAAAAGGGGTTATTGGAGCTGGGTGTTTATAGTACAGTTATTCCCAATGGAATTGACTTTAACGAAATCAGAGCTGTTCCTCCTTCAAAAGAGAAGTATGACATAATTTTTGCCGGACGCTTAATAAAAGAAAAGAATGTAGAGTTGCTTATACGTGCGGTTAAGCTCCTCAAAGCTGAAATGCCTGATGTTAGGGTGTTAATAATAGGGGATGGGCCACAAAGAGAACGTTTGGAAAAACTTGTTCGAGAATTTGGATTAACTGAAAATGTCTATTTTAGGGGATTTCTAGACGAACATGAAAAACTTATTTCATATGTGAAGAGTTCAAAAGTCTTTGTGCTACCCTCTATTAGGGAGGGTTTTGGAATAACAGCATTAGAGGCAAATGCTTCGGGTATTCCAGTAGTTACCGTGATCTCTCCCTTAAATGCAGTGAAAGATCTTGTAATCCCTGGATACAATGGGTTTTTGGCATTTTCAACACCGAATTCTCTTGCAAACAGTATCCTAGAAGGACTGCTCTACTATAAAAAACTTAAAAAGAACTGCATCAACAATGCTAAAGGGTACGACTGGGATAATATAGCTAGGTTAACAGAAAACTTTTATGAGAGGGTCATAAATGGTGGTTGAAGTATCAGTAGTTTTACCAACGATGAATGAAGAGAAAGCTGTGAGAAAAATTATTCCACAGATAAAGGAGGCTTTGGAAAGATTGAATATTTCCTACGAGATTCTTGTGGTTGATAAAAGCACTGACAAAACACCTGAAATTGCAACCGAATTTGGAGCAAAGGTAATTCGCCAAAAAAGAAAAGGTTATGGAGATGCCTATCTTGAGGGGTTTAAAGTTGCAAAAGGGAAGTATATTGTAATGCTTGATCCGGATGGGAGTTATGACCCATATGAAATTCCGAAGTTGTTGGAGCCATTAATGAATGATAAAGCAGATTTCGTCATTGGGACCAGGCTTAAGGGGGAGATTAAACCTGGTGCAATGCCCTGGCTTCATAGATACATTGGTAATCCGCTCCTAACGAAGGTTCTCAATATATTTTTCAAGGTTGGAGTTTCTGATGCCCACTGTGGTTTTAGGGCAATAAAAAAAGAAGCGTTGCAAAAGCTTCCTCTAAAGTGTCGTGGAATGGAATTTGCAAGCGAGATGGTTATAGAAGCGGCAAAAGCTGGCTTGAGGATTCGAGAAGTTCCTATAACCTATCATCCAAGGATTGGAGAGTCTAAACTCAGTTCGTTTAGGGATGGGTGGAGACATTTAAGGCTGATGCTTCTGTATTCGCCGTCTTATCTTTTCTTGCTTCCGGGAGTGTTTTTGATTGTCTTTGGTATTGTTCTCTTGGCCTATGCTTACAATACAAACCCACTGAGAATACATACCATGATTCTGGGAAGCCTTTTGATTATAGTGGGATTCCAGGTGATAAATTTTGGTATTTCAGGAAAAGTTTATGCCGCTAAGGAAGGGTTGGATAAGCCTGATAAAATCACAAAGTTTTTCATGAGGTACTCAATTTTGGAAGAGGGTCTTGTGCTTGGAGGAATATTGTTTATGGTGGGTTTGCTGTTGGGGATTAGGATATTCTTGAAGTGGAGGGCTACTGGATATGGTGAGTTGTTTGAAATAAAATCTGCCGTAATAGTGCTGACGCTGATAGCCCTAAGTATCCAGCTGATATTTTTCTCGTTTTTTGTTAGTTCTCTAATGCTGAAGGAGGAACTCTAAATGAAGATTCTAATGGTTGCTCCTTATTTTTACCCCGAAGGGGGCGGACTGGAAAGGTATGCCTACGAAATGGCAAAAGAGCTTAGTGAAAAGAATAACGTTGCTGTTATTTGTGCAACAAAGTTAGAGAGCAAGGAAGAAAAAATTGGCGGGATTAAAATTTTAAGAAAAAAGCCGAACTTTATTCTTTCGAATACGCCCATCAGATTTTTCCTGCCCTTTGAGCTTTTGAGGATGGTGAAGATACAGAATTTTGATGTTATAATCACCCATACCCCAGTGCCGTTTTTTGCAGATGTGGCTTCTTTAGTTTCTAAGCTTTTGAAAATGCCTTTGATAATCGTTTACCATACCGGAGATCTAAAGAAAGGTTCTTGGGTCGATTTCTTGGCTAAACTGTATGAAAGAACGGTTGAAAAAATAACGATGAGAAATGCTGAGGTAATATCAGTTTCTCGCTATGTCCAGAGGATTTTATGGGAAAAGGGGTTTTATTCAAAAGTGAAATACCCAAAAATTGACGAAGATTTTATTCTCGCCAAGCCCAACTTTAAAGGTGAAGGGAATACTATTCTCTTTGTTGGGCAACTTGGTAAGTTTCACAGGTGGAAGAATCTGGAATTGGTGTTAAGAGCGGTGGTCTTTGTTAAAAAAGAACTCCCTGATGTTAAACTTGTTGTAGTTGGTAGTGGAGACATGGTGGAATACTATAAAAGATTGGCTCGGGATCTGAACTTAGAGGAGAACGTTGAATTTCTCGGATATGTAAGCAAAGAAGAACTGATACGCACTTACAAATCAGCCAAAATTTTGGTTCTGCCTTCATCTAAAAGTGAAGCTTTTGGGCTTGTCGCCTTGGAGGCTCTAGCGTTAGGAACCCCGGTTGTGGTTAGTAAAGTTGGAGAATTCCCAGTAATCGTTGAAGACGGAAAGGGTGGGTTTCTCACTAAATTGAACGAAAGAGACCTAGCTGAAAAAATTCTATTTCTGCTAAGGAATGAAAAAATAAGGAGAAAAATGGCAATAATTGGGAGAAAAACAATTAAGCACTTCATTTCCTGAATTTCCAGAGCTTTAAATCGCTTGAAACGACGTACTTCTTTATGGCACCTTCTTCTTTGGCGTGAATTAGCAAATAGGGGCCTGCAGAATAAATCTCTAATTCCTCGATTTCTTGGGGATTTTCTCTAAAATTCACCCAGCTTTCGAATGTTATTAACCAGTCTGGGTCGAGCTCTACGGCCTTTTGTATATTCCTATCTGCCCACTTCCAATTCTCAAAACCAAGGAGAGCTGGATGAGGAGTTCCCACGAAAAATTCCTCCAGATCAGCTTTTTCTTCTAAAATCTCGAAAACTTCTCTATCGTACCAGTAGCCGTAGTCCTGGATCCCCTTTGCTCCTATGTCGCTGAGCTTTAGAACGGCAATGTTGAAAAAGATAAATTGGGCAATCAAAAATAAAGTGACCCATTTCTCTACTGCCAAAATGTTCAAAAGTTTAGTTTTGGATTTTAAATTGTTGTAAAGCTGGATTATCCCATAACCAGAGAAGATGCTCATTAAGGCCAGAGGCCCAAAAGTGTAGCGCTCAAACGGACCGTTAAGGATGAAACCATTAACCCCATTCAGGGTTATTATGGAAGGCAGTACCAACAATAAAATATCTCTGTGGAATTTGTCCTTCTTTACGCCATATAGAAACCCAACAACTATCAGTAAATAAGCAACTGCAAATTCAAGCCATCCCCTCGCCAACCTTAGCACAACGTTGTTGATCCCCCACTTTAAGGCATCTCGTGCATTGTAGCTTAGAGGGCTCCCATACAAGCTAATCGATGCCATAAACAGCAAATTCAAAGCTATTGGGATGGCTGAAACCCCTAAGATTTTTGGGAATTCCTTTCTGTTTTTTCTCCATGCATATATCAAAAAGAAGGGATATGTTGTAAGCCATGTTTCCCTTGCACAAAATGCCAAGCCAATTGAAAGAGCGGCTGTAAGAGGTTTCTCCCCGAAATAATAGATTGTCACGAGTACGAAGAGCGTTCCCCATGGTTCTAGAGTATATCTTGCACCGTACCTCAGGGCAACAAACGAAAAAAGGAACATTAGAGAGCTTAAGAATCCGGTTTTTTCTCCGTAATACCTTTTGGCTATGCTATAGATTAGGATTATGTCCATTAGAGTTACAAAGGCGGTTGCCGCTCTTGGTAGAAATACTCTAAGATCAACGCTACCAAATGCCATCAATGGGGACGTTAGGATGAAAACGAGTGAGGATCTGGGCAGGAATTCAAGGTGAAGGGCTTTTCTTGACATGTTTAAGTACAGCATTTCATCCTGGAAAAGTCTCAGTGTGAACAATGGGGTGAAAATCATTATAAACCAGAGCAAGATTAATTTAGTTCTCTCCTTCATCTTTTGATCCCTCTTTCTTTTATTTTCAGGTCTTGAGACTTCTACTGGTTCTCCTCTTCTTTGTTTTTACTCTTTATTTCATAGATTATGAACCCTTCCTCTGTTTCTCCCACTATCTCGATTTCTTCGATACCTCCTTTTCTTCGGGATGTTGGAGCTTCAACTTCTGAGAAAGTTTCATTGTTCTTTGGTTTTAGCCTCAATATTCCAACAACTGTTCCAAGGGTAAAAATTGCTACCGCTGGATAAACTGTGAAGGTGTCCTTTGAGAGGTACATTAACAATGCGAGCAAGTAGATGCTAATAACTTCCCTCACTTCTTTTCTATCCCACTTGGGCTCTAGATATTCAATCCACTCATTTAGGATGCCGATAAGGAGGAGGTAATAGACCACAATTGCAACATCGTTGGCGTAATTTTCGGCTCCAAGTGCAAGGATGACTGCAGCGATTATTAGTCCCACTACCGCAAAGAACACAAATTTTTGTCCAATTGAAAACTCTCTGTATATTTTGGCTATCAGCTTCCAGTATTTTTTGATCAAAAAGGCCACTCCAAGGAGAGAAAGTGTCAAGAATAGAATAAATAAAGCCCATTCAAGGTTTGGCTTTACGGTTATTGTCGTCTCTACCTCTTTTGTTTCCCTGCCTACTGGTGTTATGTGGAACTTTAAGGTGTATTTTCCAGGGGGAGTTATTATTGGAAGCTTAGACTCCTGAAAGATATGAATTGTCTTTCCTTCGCTATATTCACGCCAAGAAGGATGTTCGTACGAGAATACTTTGATTCCAAGGTAGTAAACCTCAAGCTTTATATCTATCTCATTGACTACCCCTTTTTTGTTGGTTATGTAGAAGTCTGCTCTCATTGTGTCTCCGGGGCGATATGTTTTGTTCAGGAAGATTTCGACTTTAATGTCTTCATCATCAATTGAAAGTTTTTGGAGGTTTTCTGTTTCATTTGTCATGGTTTCTTTTTTGATTTCTTGAGTAGCTGGAGGTTCTGTTTTAGTTTGGGTCTTGCTCTCTATCTTTGGTTTTTCAATTGCTTTAACCTCACTAACGGTGAAGTTATCAAGGTAAACCGTCCCAGTGCCGTTCATTATAATCACTAGGGAAGAGAATTTAGCTTCTTTGAATGGAGTGGCCGTTATTTCTACATTTTTCCATCCAAATGAACCTTTTCCTATGAACGTAACGTTCTTAGCAAATATGAAAGTTCTATTTTCATTAAAATAAGCAATCTCCGCTAAAACTCCGTTTGTGTTTTCTCCTTTTATGGAGAAGGAGTATTTTAGGGTTGTATTTATTGGAACTTGTAGAGAGATTAGAGTGTTAAAGCCCTCCCTCGTGGATGTTGCTTTTAGAACAGTGCCGTTGTGCTCTATATTAACCCCGTTATCCTGCCACTCCTCTTGAGCTAAAGCGAAAGTTAAGAGCATAGCGATGAACATTAGAGCGATTAGCTTTTTCATTGTGAATCACCCCTTCCGTAGAGAGCTCAGATTATCAGCATAAACCACTCCTTGGGAACCTTTTCTTAACCTCTTCATTCCTTTGTTTCCATAACCGACTCGACTGCAATATTTTTATCTGGAAATCTATCTCCTACCCACTCTAAAGGCTGAGATTTGGTTTATTATCACTAGTTAATTTGAGTTAACTGAAATATAACCGTTTTGGTTAAAATGATTTAGATTAATATTCTTAGCTCCTCTCTAATTTTTTCTAAATTTCCTCCCCAAATGCTTAACTCACCTATCGCCCTTCTCTCTCCTCCAGTCGTAGAAGATGTAGAAGATGCTCAAGACAAAGGTTGCTTAGCATTCAAGAATAATAACGGATAAAGTGCAAACATGCTGGAGATAGTCAATCTTTGAAAATTTCAAAGAACAGCTCCTTTTTAATTCTAAAACCTACTTGAGTTAGCTCTTTAAAAAGGTCTTCAGGCTCAAATTTGGCTAAGTTTAATTCTTTTAAGAGCTTTAGAATGCCCAATGTTCCGATTACCTTAACCCCTTCGCTTCTCGCAACTTTTCGAGCTTTTAAATCATCCAAAGCAACCCAGCAGTTATTCCTCTTCGCCAAGATTATTGCTTCGGTTTCTCCTTTATGCAGACCTACAATCCCCTCTGCAGTTACTTGGAGAACTTTAATTTTTCCCATGTTAATCAGTTCAGCAATCTTCTTCGAGGATTTGTCATTTTTTGCTCTAATCTCATCATAGACTGCCTTTGGGATTATAACCTCACTAAAGACATCAAAAATTTTGTCGAGGTATTTTAGCTTTTCTAAGAAGATTAATGGGGATGTGTTAAAGACTATCCTCACTTCTTAGCTCCTCCAAAAGCCTTTTTACTGCCTCTTTTTCTAAATTGGCTTCTTCTTCATCCAAGAATGAATAGTCAATTTCGAGAAGGTCTAAAAGAAATGCGAGCTTTTCCCTGTCGAGCTTGAGAAGCTCGGCAGCTTTTTCAAACGTTATTTGATGAGAGACCAGCAAACCTAACACTTTGAAAAACCTCTCTTTTTCCTCATAAGTTTTGAACAGAGGGAACCCCCAGACAACCTTCTCTATCTCTTGCATAGTAATCACTGAGATTAAATGGATTGGAGGAAATAAAAACATTTCTCTCTATCAAACTAAACCCCAGTGGGCTAACGCTTTAAGACGGCTAGGAATTCCTTAGCTTTTCTTTCCAGTCTCTTGGCTTACTTATCGTCCTTTTCTCTCATCCAGTTGTAAAATACATTCCCCTATATCTTTTAGCAACTCTGAAAACCTATTAAGAAACCGATAGAATTCTGATGGTGGTTTAACAATGAACATCTCTCTTTCAAAAGGATTTTCAAGGGTTTCTTCAATGCCTAAATATTTTACGTTTCTGTTAAGATTTTCCCTGTACTTTTTATACCGCATCACTTCTTTTGTTTTTTAATGATTCCGTCCTTAAACGCCTCTGCTCTTAATCCCTCCTTTTCAAGCATAAAAACATCATAAAAGTCACGAAGTTTCTGTGTGTGTCTTGTAAGAATTGCCCTAACTTTTTCACAGAGAATCTCTTCTTTGCTGTAAGCTAGAACTTTTACTGGAGTATAGAACTTTAGAAAGTCTTTGAAATAAGCTATTTCCTCATCTGTAATTTCAGCATTGTCAATAAGTGTTCTTGCCATGACAAGCTTAGGCCCAAAAAAGAGCTTTTCAACGAAATTAACTTGAACTTTTATGAGCTCATTTCAATCCCATAATTTAAACGTCACCATCCTGCTTCCAGCACCAAATTCAATGTAATTCTTGTTTTTAACATCGTTTTTGAAATCCACACCAATGTCTTTTGCAGTTAATTCAAGAACAGAGCCAAATTTCTCAGTCTCCTTAAGTAACTCCTTTCTCAACCTCTTTTTTCCAAGATTTTTCCATGTGCTTTGATCTCTCCATGTAAAGTCAAGATCAACGCTAAAACGGTAATAGCCTAAGTAGCATTTAACCAGACAACTTCCTCCTTTGAACAAATAGCTATCCCTAAGAGAAGAAGAAAAGATATCCTTTAGGATTCTATGGATTAAAATGTCCCTTTTTACAAGTGAAGAGTTCCTAATATTGGACTTCTCCACCACAAATTCGACAAACTCAGACAACTCCGGCATTTTTAGCAACCTCTCTAACACTCTTTGGGTAGAACTTTAAATATTCCACAATTTTTCTTTTTTTAATCTTAGTCCTATATTCATCAACCACTGAAATAATTCTCTCCTCTGGAACAGACCTGTATCTGGAGGTGTAGATTATGTCGAGTATCGTTTTCTCAAGGTCAGAAAATTTTATTCCATTTTTTCAATTACTCCAAATCCAAAAAGGCTCTTTTTGAGCTTAATGAATTTGACATTTTCTCCATTAATGTTTATTGGTCTTGGTCTGTAAATAGCATCACTCAAAACGAAAATTGTTGGGAAATACTCATGAGTAACTCCATTAAGCCTCAGAGCAGTGTATAAACCAAAATACCAGTCTATTCCTAGCTTATCCATGCCGAGAGAAATTAACCTAAGTGTATCAATGCTCTTTTTGAGCTTGAACTCTTCGAGAGTTTTGACATAGTAGAGACTTCTTAAAATCCTCACGAGATATCCGTAGGATATCATGAAGTTTATTGTCTTGTCAACATCTGCCTTAAACATTTCACATACCTCTTCTATTTCTTTCTTCCTCGCGACTTTTCCACCAAATTCGGAAAGTATGTATTTGATTAGCTTTTTCATGGTTGTTATTTATGTAACAATACTTAAAAAAGTTAATGGTTGTTACATAAATAACTTCCTTAAGTTCTCGAATTAACCTTCTTAACCTCAAACGTAGAAGCTTCACCTTGTCGTAAGATGTAAAAATTCTAAGATGAAGAGATTCAATGGACTATTAATTAGTAATGAGTTGTTACATTTTATAGATCTTATTATAACAGTAATCACTTGAGAAATCTTTAAATACTGTTTGTCAAAAAGTTGGATTGGTGGGAAAAGTGGGAATTACTAGGGTTGATGAAAAGGGTAGGATTTTGCTCCCAAAAGATATTAGGAGAAAGCTGAAGATTAAGAAGGGGGAAGAGTTCTTGGTAACAGAAATTGACAATGAAACAATAATATTAAAGCGTTTTAATGTGAAGCAGATGCTCCAAGAGCTCATAGCAAAGGCAAAGAAGGTAGATATTGACAAGCTAGAAAAGGAAACAGAGGAAGAGGGGAATAGAGTTGCCAAAGAAAAATACAAGATTTCTGATTGATACTAACGTTTTCATTGCTGCAGTAAAAAAGGGCTGGACAAAAACAACGGATCTGCTCCTTTATTTGCTTACTTCGGATTATGAGCTTGTTGGGAATGATGTCCTCCTTGCTGAATATAAGAAGTATGCCGAAGCACTTAATGCAATGGATTTCTTCGAGTTTCTAAGAAAAAGGACTAAAATCGTGAATCCCTCAAGGGAGGAAGTTCTTAAGTGTTTGAAGTACTTCCCTCTAAACCAAGGTGCTGATGCTGTTCACGCCGCTACCTGCCTCAAAACCAGGGCTGTTATCATAACTAACGATAAGCACTTTGAAAAGATTGGCAAAGAAGGTTTAATTGAGGTCTGGAAAATTGAAAAAGCCATAAAAGAACTATTACAAAAAGAATAAAAATTGAAGGAAGCTTTTTTCCTAGTTAGGAGGTTAATGCCCCTTTATCTTGACTCTACTAATTATCCTTCTGAACTTCTCTTCCAATCTCTTGGCCCATTTATCTCCTTTTTCTCTCCTCCAGTCGTAGAAGATGTAGAATACGCTGAGGATGAAGGTTGTTAAGGAGATTATTAATCCCCTTTCGAACCAGTCCTGCGGAGTGTATCTCAGGACTATTTCAAGGTTTCCGGTCTGGTTGATCCAGAAGCCGTTGATGACTCCATATACGGGAACTGGGGAGACTTTTTCCATGAGTTTGCCATCTTTGTAAACCCTTGCCTCCCAGAGAGGATCATAGGATTCGGCGAAGGTTAACATGAAGGGCTTTGTTGCGTTGACTTTGACCTTCCAGAGGGTTGGGTTGATTTTTGTGTAGTTTTTGACTGTGGCGGGAGTTTCCTTGACTTGGAAGAGTTCTTCGAGTGTTTCGTTGTTGTTTGTTGAGTAGAGCCAGACCACGTCTAAGGCTTCATCTTTTGAGAGTGGGGTGATCTCTAGTGTATAATCCCCACTCTGTAGGTAAAACTCTGGAGTGTAGCTGAAAGTTGAATCACTCAGTGTCAAAACGTAGCTGTAGTCTCCTATAGACACGTTGAAAATACCTTTACCTTTCAATGCGAGTTTGTATGTGCTGCTCTTCACGATTTCTACAGTTTGCCATGCTTTTCCTTTATCTTTAAACTTTACAGCTTCCCCGTTGCTTGCATTGAGGTCTTTTATTGTTTCGGCGTTTTCTCTGTACAAGTCAGATTCTGCTTCGAAGAGGTAGATTACTGTTTTGTTCTGTAGCAGTTTTTTGATTTCTTCACTTGCTTTTTGATATTCTGTCTTTGGTACTAATGCAAACAGATTGACTGCATTGAATCCCCTGACATTCTCAAGAACTATTTTGTGTTTTCCTTTTTCAAGTTTGAATGTGCCTAGGTCTTTCCAAACAAATTTGTTCAACTGGTCTTTGGTCTCGATGTATATGGGAGTCTCGTCTAGATAAACTCTTATTGCTCCGCCTTTTTGGTTCTTGAAGTAGCGGATGAAAAGCCTGTAATTGTCAGTTTTATCGACTTTGAATGGAATTTCAAGGGTGACTGGCTTAGTGTAGTTTGTGATGTCATAAACTTTCACATCATCTATCCAGATTACGTTGGGCAGTGGCTTGTCTGTTTCATGTCCGTGCCATATCTGGAGCTGTAAATATCTAGTGTTCTCATTTTCAGGCTGGTAATCAAATGTTATGGTTTTCCAGTCAAAAGTCCCATCTCCAACTCCAGTAATTGTTTTGGCCGATAAAGACACTTTGTTTTCATCAAATTCAAGTATTTTTATATGTACTTTATGAGAATGATCGCCTTTGATTTTGAGTTCAAAACGATAAACATGCTCTGGCTCTACTTCAATTAAAGGAGATTTTATCGTCTTCCATCCCCAAGTTGAGTTCCACAGCATTTGTTTTAGTGTCGAATTATTCCATACTGTAATTAGGAGATATCCTTTTGTTATATTGGGATTATATGTTGCCCACTCGTCAAACTCTTTTTTGTTATCAAAATTCCAAAAAGCAACTAAATCTGAAGATTTGGGGATTAAATATTTGGGGATTTCTCTAGGGGCCCAAGTAAACACTAAGCCTTTTCCATAATCAAAATCCCATGGCCACTGTATTCCTAGTTTGTATATTGCTCGGAGAGTCTCAATGTTATTAACACTGCCTTTTGACCAAGTTTTCCTAGGATCAAAGTCATTTGACGTTACTCGTATGTCCTGAATATTGGTTAGAACTGGATACATAGTCCCCCCCGGAGTAGGATATTGTTGAACAAAGAAACATTAACACCTTTTGCTCTAGGGCTTTCCAAGAATACTATTGCAGGAATTTCTCCATCAAACGATGACTCAATGCTTCCAATTATTGGAAGATTCCCGTTTATTGCCAGTATATTCTTTCTAACTTCAAATTCTCTAGGGCTGTTTGATAACTCAAAAGCGGAGAGATATTTGCCTCTATAAATTAAGGTTGCCCACGATGTGTTTGCTAAATTGTTTGCTATAGCTCTAAGTTTTTGGTTAGTTAAGCCTCTATCTTGGAATATTGGGGGCCATATTCTGTCATAACAGATGATTATGTAGTGTATGTTGAGAAGTGAATATATCTGAGACAAGTTCCCTACGTAACCTGGAAATGGGGACAACACATTGATAACATTGTAGTACTTGAAGAAATAAAAGCTATTAATATCATAACTTGGTAGCGAGGAAGATCTGATCCCAAATATTCCAGTAGGGGCACTGTTGATATAAGGTCCAGTCTGGTTGCTCCAAATAGCTCTGGCATCTCCAATACTCGGTAACCAGATTACATGATGGTTTGTGTCATTACTTTTGTTAACTAATATCTGGTTGGCTATCAAGTAATCACTGGGGGGTTTTGCGGGTCTCCAATATCCATTCATATCTCCTGTAAACATGGGCCAAGATGCTACTGCTGTTAATAACATTACTATCACTAATGGCAATACAACAACTGCTTTTTTGTTATACTTAGTTGCTATCATGTACGCTGAGTAACTGGCCATCACAGAAAGTGCAAGAATACCTGGCATGATGTTCCAACTTGCGTGTCTAAAGAGTCTTCCTATACTAGGGCTCATAACGAGGATAGAGTCAACGTTTATCTCTCTAGATACGAGCAAAACAGATAGTACAAACAATGTGGGGGGAAACAGGTAATAAAAGTTGCTACTTTTTGATGAGCTCAACATTAAATATGTGGCAGCAAAAATAAATATTAAAATAAATATAAAATGAGTATTATCGTTATACACCATATTAAACTGACTACTTGTCCAACTATAAATTTTGGTTGTGAAAATATGTAGGATCGGCTCTCGCTGGATCATATTCTCCGTAAATACCTCAACTGCTTGGGGTGGGATGTATCGTGAATATAAAACTCCTGGTATAATCCTTGCAAGGGACATTAACGTGAATGCTATGAGCGATAAAATAGTTGTCAAAAGAAAAGAGTTTAGCTCAATTGGACTATCTTCCTTCAGTACATGAATTGTATATAGAACAAATATTATTATTAACATAACTAATACAATCGCCATAAATCTCCATCCTGAGACAATAGAAAGAAGTATCGCTAGGTATAGTCCATATTTTAACTTTTTTGTTTCGAGTAACTTTGTAAAAAATAGTGCAATGAGCGGCATTGAGGAGTACTCAATTCTAAGAATTATGTTGCGAGGATTAGTGACAAACCAAGGGTTTACTGTAAATACAAATGCTCCCACAAGAGATGCAATTAGTATTATATGTTCTTGAGTGTGAGGATCCTTGATAACTTTTTGGAGCATATACTTATTCATATAAAACGAAGATACAAATGTTATGAAAATTGGTAATGCTAGTGCAGTTAACTGTAGCACTTTATATGAATTACTACTTAATTTTCCAATTGCAACCAGAAAGGCGTAATAATATATTTTTGGGAAATCAGCAATGCTAATCCCTTGCAATTGCTCATTCCAAATCGGGTACACAATTCTCCAAAATTGATCCAAGGAGTATACCTCAAATTGTTCTGCTAGGTATATGTACCCATCGTAGAAAATATAATCTCTACATGCTAACAAGGTAAGTAACAACGCCGTCAAGAGGGGAACGACTTTGAATAATTTATCCCGGTGAAGCATAATAACCACCCGATTTCATGTTTAGGTTTTGGCCTTACTGCAACTTACTATTTTATAATTTGTCTCTTAATGCCTTTATTTTATGTTTTATCCTCAGTTTTTCGGTATAATCTTTATCGATGTTAGCTTGTTTTTTCTTAAATACTTCATAAAGAATCCTTCCATCCATATCGGGATCTGGTGGAAGTCCAAATAGGTATAATATTGTGGGGGCGATGTCATAGATATTAGCTTTTAGTTCTTTTTTGGGCTCAACATTTGGCCCGTTGATTAAAAATATTCCATACAACTCATGGACTGCCTTCCACCGTGAGCGTACTATTTTGTTCTCTATGAGTTTGTCTGCAGAAGGATTTTCTAGAACATCAACTCCTTTTTGAGGCATAATTACCAGATCGGGTGCGGAGTTAACGAAGTTGCCCCAATAAATATCTTCCTTGAGAAACACCTTATTTATAATTGGAAGTTTTTCCAATTCTTCTTTTATGAGTAATTTTATATTTGTTTTTTGTTCCTCGGGGCCGTTTAGATATATTAGATTATCTATTGGAATGGCAAAGCTATTCTCCCAATCAATGACCTTCTCTAATCCTTTAGCCCCAAGACGCCCACCTTTATCTTGAAATATGGAGATTATCTCTAATAGTTTTTCTTGCGGAAGATATTTGGCAAGTTTACTTAGTCTTAGTTTTATGCCAAGCCCAAGTATTTTGTCCAATGATACACGTGAAGTTATCCGTTGAATTATTGGCCTTTTATATCTTATGAGCCCATGATCAGTTAAAAACTTGGAAATATAAAAAGTTCCCCTACCTTCACTAAAACCATGATCCGAAACTAGTAATATATAACTGTGTCCCATAAATTCGGCAAGAAAGTTTCCTAATTGCTTGTCTATAATTTTCCAAGCAACATTTACTATCTCATCTCCCCAATAGAAATGCTGAATATTGTCTATAGTGAATATTGTAACTACTAGAAAGTCCGGATGTTCCTTTTCTATTAGTAACCTAGCTAAGTTAAACCTAGACGAAATAACTTCCTCGATTAGCTCTGGTGAAGGTTTTTCTTTTCCATACAATCCCAATTTAGTTAATTTTTCTGGGTACTGTTCATAGTTCATGCTATTCAATAGTTCTTCATATTCTTGGGGATAGACTAATTTATCTGAAAATGGACCTCCTACTATTACCCCGTTTATTCTTTCAACTTTCGCTGTTGGGACATTTATAATGCAACTTTTATACCCCTTATCAGACAAAATTTTCCATATTGGATTTCCACTGAAAGAGTAGGGAGTATTTATTTTGAATGTGTGCTTACTAACATCTACCTGAACGAAATTATAAACACCAAGTTTTC
Source organism: Thermococcales archaeon 44_46 (assembly GCA_001507935.1). Classification (GTDB taxonomy): domain Archaea; phylum Methanobacteriota_B; class Thermococci; order Thermococcales; family Thermococcaceae; genus Thermococcus_A. Next base: position 1,903 of record LGET01000009.1, on the reverse strand, counting down.
CAGGGTTTTTCCCGGTAAACAATGAGTGCCAGGCTGGAAATGTTACTGGAGGGATTGTACTTTTTAGCCTTCCCCAAGCGCTATTTCTTAACAACATTTCAAACGTGGGTAATTCCCCTTTTTTTACTAACGGTATTATTAAATCCCATGTTGCACCATCAAGGCCTACCACTATAACTTTTGGTTTCTTCATCCGTTTGCCCTCCTTAATAATTTGTGGACCTGATAACAAATTATTCTCAGTCATCCTGTGTCCTCCACATTTTCCCCCTGAGGTACCCAATCCCCGCTGCACCATATCTTGAAATTTGGTATACTATAAATCCCAGAGTTAAGATTGGCTGTCTAACAAATTTTTTCCAGTTTCTTAGATATGCTGGCCTTACAGGGCTTAATTGTTTTATGCCTCTAGCTTTGTTTTTTTCTACAAATTTGGGTAACGTTTTTCCATAGTAATAGTGCTTCTTTATAATTTCCCAGAGAGTCCTTGGTTCTCCAATGTGTATTTCTTTTGATGTAATTCTACCTATTCTGTATCCTGCTTTCAATAACCTATTATGTAAATCATACTCCTCTGCAGCCACCAAATTGGGATCGTACCCTCCTACTGCTAGATAGACAGATTTTTTGAAAAATCTTGCTGCAACATTAAGGTCATCATCGACATAACAGTCCCTCTCTAGCTTTCGTACTTTTGCCCAAAAACTTATAGTTGGATCAGAAGTATTATGAATACAAATAGCATCATATCCTTCATTCTCACATTTTTTCACGGCCTCTTCAATTACTGTAGGTTCTAAAATAAAGTCAGAACCTACATAATATATGTAGTCCCCACTACTTTTTGATACCCCATAGTTGAATTGTTCAGTACGTTCACTTGCAGGGATGCTATACACTTTAACATTGTCATATTTATTTGCATACTTTTTTGCAATCTCTATTGTATTGTCTTGTGATCCCTTGTCTACAATTATAATTTCGATGTTTTTATATGTCTGGTTAAGCAGTGACTGAAGGGTTCTTTCTAAGGTATTTCCCGAATTATATGTAGGAATAATTACAGATACTCGGGGATTTGTGCCAGATATTTGATTGTTACTTTTCATAGTTCATACCCTCCTAAAGTAGAAAGTAGATATAATTTAATCCCTTAAATTTTGGAGATATCCCCATTTTTAGCACTTTCCAAGGCCTTTATAGCAACTTTCAATGCGTGGAGGCCATCCTCCCCAGAAACCAAAGGTTTCTTCCCTTTCTCAACGCACTCTACAAAGTGCTCAAGTTCATTCCTCAAAGGCTCCCTAATGTTTATCTTGGCTTCCCTGGCCCATTCGTGGTTGTATATAAGGAGCTTTTGAGTTATGTAGTCAAGCTCAGCAATTCCTTCAGTTCCAACCACGGTGAGCTTTCTGACCTTGTGCGGGGTTAACCAGTTTGTCTCGATAACTCCCGTAGCATCTCCAAAGTTCAGCATTATTACGGCGTAATCTTCAAGCTCGAATGGATTTTTGGCACTCCCAGCCCTTGCGTAGACGCTCTTAACGTTCTCTCCAAGCAGAAACCTCATAACGTCTATATCGTGAACCGCCAGATCCACTATAACTCCAACGTCCTTGATTTGGGGAGGCAAAGGTCCAACACGCTTTGCGGTAGTAGTAACCACTTTACCTATCAAACCTTCTTCCAGAACTTCCTTCAGCTTCAAAACTCCAGGGTTGAATCTCTCAACGTGCCCTACCATTAGAAGAACATTGTTTCTCTTTGCAGCTTTGATCATCTCTTCGGCACTTTCGATGCTCTCCGCTATGGGCTTCTCCACCAGGACGTGGGCTCCGTTCTCGATGAATTCTAAGGCTACCTGCCTGTGGAGAGAAGTGGGAACCGCAATGCTGACTGCGTC
>LGET01000008.1 GCA_001507935.1 Thermococcales archaeon 44_46 | reverse complement strand
ACGGTCTCCTTTTCGAATTTGTAGGACCACATGTCTCTATCCAAAATTACACAATTTAAAACAGTTTAAAAGCTTTTATTAATGAAGTGTGTGGTTCAAGGCACATATTCTTCCAGAGTTGTTTTTCCCAGAGGGTTTCGCTGGAAGTTTCTAGGGATGCAGTACTTTTATGTTTCATCTTCAGTTAGCCTTTTTGCTGCTCTCTAAAGAGTTCACGATACCTCTGGCACGACTGAAGCAACTCATTGTGCCGTCCTCTGCATGTCACCATGCCCCCGTCAAGCACCCATATCTCTTCCATTTCCCTGACGGTTGAAAGTCTATGAGAGATGACCACCACCGTCATATCCATCATCTTGAGCCTCTCTAGGATTTTTGCTTCAGTTTCCGAGTCTATGCCCGAAGTTGCCTCGTCTAGGATAAGTATTTTCGGTCTTCTAACCAATGCTCTTGCCAGAGCAATTCGTTGCTTCTGCCCGAGTGAAAGGTTCTTGCCGCCTTCTTCAATTAGAGTGTTCATATCAATGCCCCCAAGCTCAACGAGCTCAAGCAATTTTGCAATATCATTGTCATTAACGTTCATGCCCAGAGCAATGTTTTCCTTAACAGTCCCTGTAAAGAGATGGGGGGAAGAGGGTATATATATGAGAGAATTACCTAAAATGGAAGATGGATGACAGCCTCCTATGCTCACAGTGCCCTTTGTTGGGCTTAGTATTCCTGCAAGAAGCATGGCTAATGTTGTTTTTCCAACACCTGATGAACCTACAATTCCAAGTTTCTTTCCATAAGGTATTATAGCTGATATGCCCCTGAGCACTTCTTTCTCGTCATCAAAGGAAAAGTGAACGTCTTTAAGTGTAATATCGAAGGAGTATGGATTACATGCAGACCTTTCTGAGGACTCCCCTATTTCGAGTATTCCCCATATCCTGTTCAGAACTGGAATTGCCCTTTGATATGCGCTCCATAGAAACGCAAAGCGCTCTATGGGGTAGTAAACTTTTCCTAGATATGAGAAGACAGCAATGACGACGGAGAGTGGGGCCATTTCCTTCTTAACAAGCAGAAGGCCTGCAAGAAGTATGGTCAAAGGCAAGATAGTTGAGAGGTATGACTGGAGACCATAGTTTGCCGTTTGATAGAACGCCATCTTCTTTGTCGCCTCGACCCATTCATCGAGATTTTTGGATATCCTAGAGATGAGATACTCAAAGGCGTTCAGAGCTTTGGCATCCAGCCTGCCATCAAGTCCTTCCTTGAAAGCGGTAACTGTCTTTGAGTATTTTTCCCTCTCATTTGATGAAGCAATCTTCAATCTATGGACAAATGCCCTCATGGAGAAGCCATATATCGGCATTGTGATGAGTGTGAGTAATCCCAGATAAACGTTGAGCTTGAAGACGACAAAAACGGCCATAGCGAGAGAAAATCCCTCAATTATTACAGCAGGTATAAGAGACATTCCAAGTCTGCCTACTATTTCGGTATCTGATTGAATCCGCGAAAGGGCATCCCCAGGTTTTATGTTTTCTGCGTATAGGGTTGAGATAAAAAGCCTTCTCTTCAGCCATGCTGCAGCTTTGGTCTCGGCAAAGTTGCTTATGAAACCAGCATAGAGGTATATTACAGTAGAAAGTGTGTAAAGACCAAGTATAATCCCTATCTCCCTAAGTATCTGGGAAAGTGTTAACATTTCAAGCTCATCCAAGAGGTTCCTTAAGTAAAATGGAACCATGGCAGAAAGAATCGTTGATATAACTCCCAGTACAACGAGCAGGAGTATGTATTTCTTGTGTGCTCTCCCAATCTCCATGAGTTTTCGGAAGTTCTCACCCAACTATATTCCCCCGAGGGTTTCTATGACTTTCTTCATATCCCTAGTAGCAACATTGTATAGTATGTGCTCAAATGTCCTCTCATAGGCCCTAGGATACTTAAGAACGTAGGTACCCTTCACTTTTTCTTTTAAATGGATTCTACAAAAATCACCAAGATTGCTAAACCAAGCGTCATGCAATTTCAGCTTTGACATAGTAAAATGTTCTGTTACCTTGGATATCCTCTCTTTTAAGAGTTTTGTGAAATCTTTGTCTCTTATATTTCCTAAATAAAATCGCCTGTCTAAGTACGTTTGATGGCATGGATACACATCTCCATCGTAAAATACAGTTATCCTCAGAGGCATCTCGGAACATATGTACGTTTTCACATGATATTCTGGATCGAGAATCTCCCTAAGGATTCTACATACGCCCATTTCTTTTATTGGTATACCCTCTTCCCATTTGTCAAACAGATAATCCACTAGTTCCTTCAAGAATTCCTCAATTTCCGCTTCTTTTAATGCATATTTATCCCTAATAATGTTATTTTGAAATTGCACTGGCGGAAGAACATACCCAACTATAAATGTCTTTGAATATTTACTCAAATGAGACAATATGTCACGTATGGAATATTTCTGAATGTAATTTCTGGCATATGTTACTTCTAATGCTAGTTTGATACCCCTCTCATTTAGCAGTTCTAGTCCTTTTATAATATCTGCGTATGTGCCTTTCCCATTTTTATACTTCCTATTCAGGTCGTTTACTACTTGGGGACCATCAACGCTGACCGTTACTTCAAAGTCATACTGGGTAAAAAAATCAGCAATTCGCCTATTAATTAACGTTCCGTTAGTTACAATACCATATCTAAACTTGTATCCATTGATGTCAGCATATTCCACCAACTTCTCTATTGAATCGAAGTTTAATAATGGCTCGCCACCATAAAACTGAACAGTGCCCACTCCTAGTTCATTTGCTATGTCTAGGGCTCTTTTCCCTAGTTCTATTTTAAGTATACCTGGCTTTGTGTATGTACCCTCACATGCGTAGCAATATGCGCATTTCATATTACAGGTTTGAGAGACCATTAAAACCATCATGTTTGGATTAATCTCTGCAGGCACTATTATCGGATTTACATTCTCACGTTTTGAATCTAACGTTTTTTGGATTTCCAATAGCATCTGCCTCTCACTTAATGTCAATGGAGCATTCCGTTTAATCTTGTTTATGACCTTAACTTCTTTAGAATCTAAAATTAATAATGTCTTGCTCAGGGGATCAAAGCCCATATACTTGTTTTTTATTTGAAACGTATGAATAAAACCCACCATAGTTATCCCCCGGTTTAGGGTTTAAAAATAAAAAAGTAAAATAAAAATTATAGAGTCATTTTCCAACCTTGTCGCAACAACATGCAAGACCAACACCACCAGCACTTGGGGCAACTGGAGGTAGCTTTGCTTTTAGTTCTACAACTTCCATACTTCGCCACCCCCTTGATTTTTTGCTTCATTGTTGCCTCGGCATACTTATTTAAGTTGTATTTAATACTTAAATCTTTGTATTTAATACTTAAATCTTTCGTAAACTTTTAGTTAATAATTTGGAGTTAATAAATTTCCAATAAAAAAAGTAAGACTTAGAGTCCTTCTTTTCATAAATTCTGATGTTCTTAACAAAATAAAACTTTGTAAAGTAATACAAAAAATTGAGTAAACCTCAAATCAACCTTTTATCCCCACAGTCACAACCATCTTCCCGTTTATAGGGTAGCTTCTCACTTCAAAACCCGCCTTTCGCAGGATGAATTCAAGAATCCACGGTGACCAGAGGTGGAACTCAACGGTAAATATAGTCCCCCTGTCAAATCGATAAAGAACCTTCTTTCACGGCCTTTGATGAAATCAATTCCCTCTCGGATAGAAACAAGGGAACCCTCAACAAAAACGTCCCTGTACCACCTGTAAAGTCCCCTGAGATTATCCGCGTATTCGATTACAATGACTCCCTTCGCCTTTAAGACGCGATATGATTCCCTCACAATTTCATCGAGGTCATAAACACTGAAGTGGGGTAAAGGAGAGCCAAGTAAAGCAACGAGATCAAAGCTATCCTCCTCAAATGCCCGTCTTTTGGCATCCATAATGTAGAATTCTGCTTTGGAATCCCTCTCCTTTGCTATCTCCTTAGCTTTTTGGATTGCTTCCTCTCGGAGGTCTATCCCAATAACCTCAAAGCCGAGTTCTTCTAAGGCAAAAGTTGAAATTCCCATGCCGCAACCAATATCTAGGGCTTTTTCTCCCTTTATGGGCAGGTATTTCCTTAAGATCTCCTTTAACCCCATTATTCTCTTCTTCCCAATTTCACTTGTTGCATCCCAAGTAGCGGGAAGGGCTTTGTAATAAGCATCACTACCATCATCACAATCTCTGAACATTTTAGACCCCTAAAGGCTTTCTTTCAGCTTCTTGATTTCTTCTTCAGCTCTTCTTTTTTCTTCTGATCTATCTAACCTCTCATATATCTCAGCAAGAACCTCGTATGCTCTAATAATTCCGGGAGTATTGTTGATGTCTTTTAGAACTTTCAAAGCTTCTTTTGCTGTATCTTCAGTTTTCTGAATTTCTTCTATATTCAAAAGAATACTTGCCTCCAGAAGAAGCGCCCATCCATAACCTTGTATACTATCAACTTCTGGCACATCTTTAGATGCATCTTTGAATAAAAGTTTGGCCTTTTGGATGTAAGTTAAGGCTTCTTCAAATTTCTGCTTTGTATTGTAGATTGAGCCAAGAACAAGTAATACTCGTCCCTGATTTACTTTTTCTTCGGATTTAGTGGCATATTCAAGTGCTTTTCTCGCAAACTCCTCCGCATGCTCAGTGTTCCCCAATGCATTCTCTACATTTGCAATTCACATCAGACAAAAGGATATAAGCCCAAATTTCTCTTTACTTTCTGGGAGATCTTTTATTTCTTCATATATTTTTCTTTTGCTTTCAAAAGGTCTCCTTTAACTTCAAGAGACCATAGAACATTTTCAAGATGTTTTAAAATATCCTCAATTTTGTTCATTATTTACCATCTCCTTCTGTTGCTAAAACTTCATTTTTTACTCCGACAGTCACAACACTAAAAGTTCCCAAATAGTGCGTCTCCACTTCAAACCCAGCTTTTCTAAGGATGAATTCCACAATCCATGGTGCCCAGACATTAATCTTCACTCTAAAGAAATAGCCCTTCTCAAGGTTAATGAAAAGCCGCTCTACTTGGCCCTTTGTCGTATCGAGGGAAACATGGAAAGAAATGAATGGATCTTCAACGAGCACATCTCTATAGCCTTGCTGGAGCAGTCTAACCCAGTCTGCATACTCGAGAAAGAGTGTTCCATTGGGTTTAAGCACTCTAAAAGCTTCTTGGACAATTTTATCAAAGTCATAGATGCTTAAATGAGGAAGAGGATTCCCTAAAAGCACAACTAAATCAAAGTTCTCATTTGGGAAATCGAGTTTTCTTGCGTCCATAACTCTAAACTCCGCTTTATATCCAAGTTCTTCCGCGATTTTCTTTGTTTTCTCTACGAGTTCTTCTTGAAGGTCAATTCCAATAACCTTAAACCCTAAGTCTTCGAGAGCAAAGGTCGAGATTCCCATGCCACAGCCAATATCCAAAGCTTTACCACGTTTTATGGGGAGGAATTTTCCAAGTAGGGTTTTCTGCCTCTCCATTCTTTTCTTTCCAACTTCCGTCCTCGGGTCGTACATCCAGAGCTTTTCCTTATAGGTTGGCTCAAAAGTTTCTCCAAGGTTTTTGAACATAGCTTCACCCCCTCTGAGCAAGAATCAAGTCCTTATCCTTAAATTCCACCTCAAAGCCGTTCTTCTCAAGAACATAGCGCAGAATCCATGGAGACCATATGTAGAACTTATCCCTTAAGAATACACCTTTTTCAAAATCAATGAGCAGTCTCTCAAGATATCCTTCGTGAACATCCACGTTGATGTTTATCCTAACCAAGCCCTCAGCCTCAAGTCCCGGCTGGTTGAACCCCTTTATAAGCGTCCAGAGGAAGTCGCTTTCTTGAATCACAATGTAACCTTGAGGTTTTAGGACTCGTTTAATTTCCTGCAGAATCCTATCAAAATCCCAGATGCTAAAATGTGCCAGTGGATAACCTAGCAGAGCAACGAGGTCAAAGGTGTTTTCTTTGAAATCTAGATTTTTAGCGTTCATAACATAAAATTTTGCCTTTGAACCTCGCTTTTTGGCTAACTCTTTAGCCCGCTCTACGGCCTTTTCTTGAATGTCTATGCCCACAACGTCGAAACCCAGCTCTTCTAAAACAAAACTGCTTAGCCCAGCGTTGCAGCCAATGTCCAAAGCTCTGCCGCTCTTAATGGGTAAGTGTCTTGAAAGAATCTCTCTTAACTCTGAAAATCTTTCTTTACCTCTCTCGCTTTCTATATCGTATTCATCTTAGGTCTTTTCGTAAAAGGGTGAATCAGTATAGCCGAGGTCTTTAAACACTTCTTTTCACCCCATCTTTTGGATTATCCTTCCTGCAAATCTATTTATCCGAGCTTTGATTTCGTCTTCCTCGATTAAATCTCCCTTAATTGAGCTTCTCAGGTATTCACTTGAAGATATCAGAATTGCTTCGGGCCAGTAGTCCGATGTGGCAATCCCATGGAGAACCTCATGAAGTGCCATGTCCCCACCTGAAGACAAGTTCCCCACGACGATGAAGTTTAGCTTCTTTGCAAAGTCGTTCCATTCTTCATAAGTCTTGAAAACTGCCTGTCCTCTCTCGCAGAAAGCTCTGTAAAGAGCTGAAGCATGCCCTCCATAGGTCGGTACAGCAAAGATTAAGACATCGGCTTTTGTGGCCTTTTCGTAGAGCAGGGGAACATCGTCTTCAATGGGGCACTTTCCAGAGAAGCACTCATAGTTGCAGTGGCTGCGCGGTGTGATCTGAAAGTCATAGGCTTCTATTAGTTCACTCTCAAAGCCTTGTTTTTTTGAGATTGTCTAAACAATATTGCAAAAGTTTCGCACAGTTCCCATTTTTCCTCGCGCTGAATGCTATTCCTAAAGCCTTCATGATATCACTTAAAATTACAATGTAAAAGAGTTTTTAAATCTTTATCAATGAATTAAAATTTGGTGATTGTATGAAGAAGGGCATGTCTTTCCTTCTTATTGCATTACTCTTAGTTTCAGCCTTCTCGATATATTCTTGGTGGCAGTGTAAAGAGAAAAATAACGAGATGTTAAAAGATGCCTATACGGAATTTGAGATAAACAGATGGGAGCTTGAGCATATAGGGGCGAGTTTTGAATATATTCTCCAGAACAATGCCTCTAATGAGGTTATCTTCCTTTACGCCGTGAACTACAGAGATCATGTCCGCCGCCTTTAAGCCACACGAGGAACGAAAAATGATGCTAAGTGAAAACCTTGGAACGCTGAAACAGTTCGATATTTTGTTCAAAGAACTCAGCAAGTACCAAAATCCATTTGATATTCCCGATGAGCTTGCAGAAAAAGCATTCAACCTAAGTAAACAGCTGAAGTGGTAGTTTTCCTAGTATGGGGTGCATTACAAAGATGTCTTTGTAATCCAATAAACTAATAAGTAGTGAATTCCACAATTATGCATGGTGATATAAGTGGAGGTGGCAATGACCGAAGGGGCTAAAATATGGGAATCAATTGTTCCGGGAGAGAGTGCCCTAGTGGAGTATGACTCACTGACACTTCCCTACAAGGGGTTCTACTACTTGCTCACCTGGGCTAGAAAAAAAGGCTATGACGTAATGGTCATTGATATTCTCGATACTCTATCCTTATACAAAACCCAGATAAGCCTTGCAAAGCTGGAAACGGAATTTTTTGAGAACTTAAAGGTCATTAAAGTTGGTGGTCGCTTAAACGTAGGCAAAGTGCTTGCTAGACTACCCGCGAGTGACATTCCAAAGCTCATTAAGGATTTTGAATTAACTTGCACTCCCTACTTCTCCCAAAATGAAACCAAACAAACCATCGTCGTCGTTTTAGGCTTATCTAGAGTATTTTTGCTTGCTGAATCAAAGTTTGAAGCCCTTATGCTCCTTGACCTGCTTGTGAAATACGGGAACTCCCAGAAAAAGACCATATTTTACTTTGTGAACAGAGATGTCCTAGATGATGGTTCCAGATACGTAATGTCCCTCCTAGAAGAATTGGCAACCACTGTAATAAGAGCTGTAAGGGCAAAAGATGAAGAAGGAACCAAGCCATACGTGTATGTTATGGTTTTAAAGGCAATTAACACGGAGATGGAGGGCTTTAAACTAAAACTCTAGCACTTTTTATTGCTTAATTTCTGGTGTGTAAGGTGAAAGTTGCCCTAATCCCGATGCCCGTTGAAGATGGAAACTTTGAGACTAACTGGAAGGAGTTTGAGAGACGATTCAAAGAAGCATTACACCATAGTCCCGATTTTATAGTTTTCCCGGAGTACTGCCTCACAGGCTTTAGAGAGTGGGACTTCAGTGGAGCAAAGCTATATGATGAAATCGTCGAGAGAGTGAGCACTCTTGCGAAGAATAACGCTGTATATATAATCTTTGGACTCTTGGAACCGTATAAGAGCTGTGTCTATAACTCCGCTCTCTTGATAAACCGTGAAGGAGAAGTTATTCTTAAGCACCGCAAGTTCCAAGAGCCAATGAAGTTCTGTACGGGCAATACAGTGAAGACTGCTAAGACTGAGTTCGGCAAAGTTGCAATCATCATCTGTGGCGATCTTTACAACAAGCGCATAGCGAAGTGGATAAAAAAGAAAAAGCCCGATTTTCTGTTTGTGCCCATGGAGTATTCACCCGAGAGCGGAAAGATAAGCGAGGAAGACCTTAAGGCAATGTCCGAAAGGATTAAACTACTTGGTGTTAAAACCTTCATTGTGAACAGTTACCCTCCGGGTGGCGCTTGGGTGTTTGATGGGAGCGGAAATCTCTTGAGCCAAAGTAGTGGTGATAGACTTTTAATTTTTGAAGTCTAGCAATTTCTCCATTATAAGCGCTCTCGCTTGATATCCCCGTTCTTCGTACCATTTTACTGCAGGGTTATCAACTTCCACCCTAAGTACAACTTTCTTTGCTCCCTTCTCTCTTGCCCATGCTTCAGCTCTTCTTAAAAGGGCTGAACCAATTCCAAGCCCTCTTGCCTTTTTAACAACTTCAATATCGTAAATGTAGGCTATTTTAACGTAATCAACAGTATCAAGGGTCAAACAAACCCAGACGTGGCCTAATAGCTCTCCTTTCTCATCAAGGGCTGCGAAGAACTTGTGTTCTCCATGTGAAAGGAGCTCTCTAAAGAGTTCTTCGTGCCTCTTTGCGAAGTCCTCATAGGAAATGGAAAAGCGAACGAATGAGTAGCTTATTTCCCTGTCAAGCTTTTTGATCTCTTCCAGGTATCTCTCCCCATCAACTATCGTGTACTCCATGGAGTGCCTCCTCCCTTGTTATTTCAACCCATTTGCCTTCCTTTAAATAGGCATACCCTTTTGTATACTGCTCGAAGATTGAGTATATCCTCTCCCTGAACTCCAGAGGGATGTTGTCGAAGTGAGAGTTTCTGTCATCGAAGTGGAGCATCTCAACGTGGTCTCTCCTTTCCCCGCTGAGGGGAAAATCGGGTTTTCTCTGCTTTATCAGATAGAGCGAATGCTGGAGCTCATCCTCGTCGAGCCTTACTTTTCCTTCCGCTATCCTCTTGGGAAGTGTTTCTATGTGGTGCGGTTTGTATTTAATTAGCTGGGGATCTATTCCATTAGCCAGCAAGAAGGTTTGTATGCCGTTGCACTTGAAGCACGTGCTACAGGGCACATAATCTTCGCCCTCCTTGTGAACTGAGTGACAGCTCCTCTGGAGTTTAAAGAGCTCCGGATAGCGGTTGTAGAGGATTCTCTCAACGATAAGTCCCGTTATTGGCCTTACAACAGACCACTGCCTTATATTTAAGCCCCTCTCAACAAACCATCTCGTCATGTACTTGTCGAAGAACTGGCTCTGATCTAAAACCGCATAGAAGTGAGTTATTCCGTGAAACTCATAAGTAAGCCCCCTCGGGTCGTCATATTCGTTGCCCAACAAAACGTTTCCTATGCTGTACTTTTCAATTAGTGGCAGGAATGAGAAGACGTAATGCTCAAAGAAGAATAGCCTTATCGGATATACCTCAGCCTTTGGCTTCCCAACGTTTTGGAGTATCTTCATGTGCTTTTCTATAAATGTGTAGAGCCTGTCCACGTTGCTCCACACTTTTTTAGTGTTTGGCTCATGCTCCTTGAACCATTTGTACGCTGTTAGGGCGACTTTCCAGTGCCCGCCGGACTCATTGAAGAAGAATGGATAAACTTCACACCCTATTTCCTTTGTAATGCCATAGGTGAGGAGGCTCTCTTTTCCACCACTGAGCATTACAGCGCATTTGTTGTAGTTGGGAGTTAATTTTACATCTTCCTCTTCGACTCTTTCCGGGACAATCTTTGCCAAAGGCTGCGGTTTTATCTCTTTGGGGATGAACTCTTCCCTAACAAACCCTGTTCTCCTGTATATTCTGTTTACGAGGATATCATTTGCAGTGAGCTCCATCATATCCCTAAAGAACTGCAGGTCTCTTGGATCGAGGGAAAAGTTAAAGGAAATTTCTGGGGTGAAAAGAGCGTAGTTTATCGCTGGAGTTATGACCATAAGCTTTGCGAAGACTTCATTTCTGGGAATCTTTTCTTTGTAAGTGTGGATCAGCCTAAATTTTTCCTCATTTCCATCAATAGAGAGGGTATAAACGGCAGAAATCCTTCGGGAAGATACCTTTGGTTTTTCAATGTTTATGTAGTCAAAGCACTTGAGAGGCATTTGCAGTCACCTCTTGCTGGGCCACTGCTTTTAAGTGTCCTGCGTCTTCGAGAATTGCCTTAACTATGTCTTCGACACCTTCATATAGAGGAACCCTTGTTAGAATCCCATATGTTGTCTCTATCTCTCTTGCTTTTTGGAGAGCCTCTTCCTTCGTGAGTCTTTCAGAGTTTATTGTGATAGCTATCGGTTTTTTACCGGAGAGGAGTTCAATCAGCTGTATGTACTTCTCCAAGGGTGGAATCTCGTACTGAGGGAAGTCATCGAAGAATTTTCTTGCTGGAGCATGCTGGAGCACAATATAATCCGGTCTTCCAGAGGCTATTAATTCAAATCCACCTGGGTAAGCTGGATGGAGGAGGGAACCTTCTCCATGTGTCACAATAACATCGGGGTTTTCTTCTTTCCAAGCTCTCCAGATAACGTCCTCGATAGCCCCTGCAACGAAGTCGTTTATTATTGAGTCCATTACTATGCAGTATTTTGCCCCTTGCATCCACCCTGTTTGTCCCATTGCCACAAAAACGCTCTTCTTTCCAAAGTGCTTGAATGCCTCATGAAGCATTATTGCGGTGGTTCTTTTGCCTATTGCACCATCAGTCCCCAGTACGGCAACTTTTATGGCCTTGACTTCCTCAATTTTTCCTGTGAAAGGAATTTTTAGGTCTCTGTATATCTTCCTTACATCTATCAGCTGAACCTTGTACCTTTTGGCTAAGCGAGAAAATTCGGGATCGTCGCTGAGGAAGTTGTGGAGACCGTTAACTATGTTCATCCCTCTTTTTATTGCCTTTTTTGTAATCTCCCTGTAGAGCGGAGGCAAATATCCACCAGGGGTTGCTACTCCAATTATGAGGTACTTAACATCGGGATTCTCTGCAACTGCTTCCTCAAAGCTTCCGTAGATGGGAATGTTGCGGGGTATTCCATCCAAGACTTCTCCAGCGTCCTTTCCAGCCAAAGTGGAATCTATTACCCCCACAATCTTAAATCTCTTAGAGTATCTAACCAACCCATGGGCAGTCTTTCCATCGGTCGTTTTGTACCTTCCTTCCGCAAGAATCAAGGCTTTCTTCATTTTCAAACCCCTCCAGTAAGGAGCAGGACGAAATTCTCGTTATTTACACCGAATTTTCTAACAAACTTAACAAGCCCGGCTAAAGTTAGGGCAGAGGCTGGGAGAACCTTTATCCTCTCACTCATTTCCAAAATCTTGGCATATTTTAAGGCTGTATCATCGGCAAAACCAAAAACATACCCTTTCGATGCTTTTACAGCTTCAAGTGCGTTTTGAAGATCAAAGGATACCGAGGAAACAAGAGGCTCGTTGAGCTTAGTTTCAACGAAGTCTCTAACTTCTTCCATACTACCGGTATAAAATGCGTTCAGTATTTGATTTCCGTAGCTTGTTGTAACTCCAATGATTTTTGGCATCTTTCCATATTTTTTGAAACCATAGTAAACCCCCACTAGAGTGGAACCGTTTCCTACGGGAACAAAGACTGCATATGGCCCAATTTCTTTGAGAATTTCTTTTGAAATGAGGGAATAAGCTTCGTAATCTATCATGGGTTGCGATCCCGGGTTTGCATCGTAATAATTCATAGCTGCTGCAAAAGTTTTGCTCATAAAGACTGCTGACTCGTATGGCCCGTCTACGAATATAACCTCTGCCCCATGCATTTTCATCTCATCTACTCTTGAGTTTTCATAGTGCCTTGGAATAAAGATCACGGCTCTTAGTCCCTCTTTTTCTGCAAAATATGCTATAGATGTCCCGTAATTACCACAGGTTCCCACAGTAATCCCAGAAAAGCCGAGGGCTTTTGCCTGTTTAACGTGTGCCTTTGCGATCCTGTCTTTGTGTGTTTTTGTTGGATTTGCTGCTTCTAGTTTTAGATAGATTTTCGAAATCCCTAATTTCTCTTCTAGGCTTGTTGCCCTTAATAGGGGGGATTCATCGGAGTCCTGTTCTGTCTCCATTTCCCACACCAAATCCGCCTATTTTTGAATTTGAGGGCTCAAATTTGGATTTTTACACTCTACGCTTATTCAGCCCTTGTATTATGGATATTAGCCATTCTAAAGTTGGTTAAGGGTATATAAACCTTTCTCCCAGGTATGGCGGTTATATCTAATTAACATTGTTATACAGCCCTAATATTTTTAGATCTTGAATGAGAACCGAGAAACCATGACGAAAAGTTTATAAACCCATGATTTCTGTATATAACGCCCCGAGAGGGGCGGGAGGTGTCAAATATGCAACCCCCAAAGAAAAAGAAGAAGGTAGAGGACTACGAGGAGGAGCCATTGGTAGAAGAGGAAGAAGAGTTTGATGAGGAATTCGATGAAGAGTTCGAAGAAGATTGGGATGAAGAGGAATGGGAGGAGGAAGACTGGGACGAAGATGAAGACTGGTGAACTGCTCTTCTCTTCTTCTTTCATTACTTTAAGGTGTCCCCAATGAAGGCTTCTCGGAAGAGGGAGAATGCATCCCTAAGAGCCATCGAAGATTCAGCCCTATTTGCCTACACAAAGAAGTCCAAGATTAGATGGTTTTACGCATTTGTCCCCTTCAAGGTTTCAACAGGTGGTACCTCTACACTGATACCCCTCTTAACTTTAGAAGCAGGTGGATCTGCTCAGGAAGTAGGAGTAATTAACGCTATTGGAAGCATTGCCTCAATGATAGGGGGAGTATTTTGGGGAAAGCTCTCAGATAAAATGCTTAAAAGAAAACCTTTTTTGATACTGGGCTTTATCGGAACATCTTTGTTCTCGTTTCTAATGGCGTTTTCAAGGAGCATTACTCAGCTAATGGTCCTCAACTTTCTGTATTCTTTCTTCATCGCAGCTACAATTCCAATTCCGGTTATACTTATTGCAAGAGTCCTAAAGAAAAAGCAACTCGACTACGGGATTGCGAAGTTCAACGAGATAGGTGGATGGGCATGGGTTGTGGGGCTTATTCTGGGGTTTTTCCTAGCTTATTTTCTAAGTATTAGACAACTTCTTGTGGTTTTTGCTGTTGTTAATATTCCTTCGATTGTTTTGGGAGTTAAGTGGATTCAAGAGGCCCCGTTTAGGGTTGAGAGAAAAAGCCTTGGAGTTTATGCAAACTACATTGTCGAAAAGTTTAGGTATCTGCCCAACATCATGATTCACCTGCCCGAGTACAACAAGCGGGCCCTCACAAGATTTTTGGAGTTTAAGGAGTTTTATCTTGCCTCAATCCTCTTCTGGGTAGGGGCGATGTTGTATTTTTCACAGTTCCCGGTACTGCTAAAATCCCGCAATATTAGCACGCCCGAGATATACCTAGCTGCTGTTCTAAACTCATCAATATCAGCCTACATGTATATGAAAGCCGGAATACACACCGAGAGAAGAGGTGGAAAAGCCTCCCTCATTAGGGGATTGAGCATAAGGAGCTTTGGGTTTTCCCTTGTTTTACTCGGCTTATTCCAAAGTGGAGCAGTGTTCAAAATCTGTGCATTCATTTCTTACGCACTGGCTGGCTATTCATGGGCATACATAGGCATATCAACGACTTCAATGATCTCCAAGCTTGCGAAGGAAAAAGAGCAGGGAGCGATGATGGGCTTTTATAACCTGATAAGTTCTATTGGTGCTATCATCGGAAGTATATTGAGTGGATTTATCGTGAAAGCAGGTGGATTCTTTACAGACTTCCTTCTTGCATCTCTTTTGATACTTCTCAGCATTTTTACCCTCATGAGGTTTGATGTAACCGCCCGCTCTCGGCACAAAGTCTAAATATCTGCCTCTCCAATTTTTTGTGGTGGAACCTATGGAACTTTACGACGTCAATGAATTCTGGAAGTTTGACCTTAGAGTGGGCCTCGTTAAGAAGGCTGAAAAGCTGAAGAGAACCAACAAGCTCATAAAACTCGAAGTGGACTTCGGAAGTGAGCAGAGGACTATAATAACCGGTTTAGCCGACCAATACTCTCCTGAGGAGCTTGAAAGGAAGAAGTTTATCTTCGTTTTAAACCTGAAGCCCAAGAAGCTTTCGGGCGTTGAAAGTCAGGGGATGCTGATAGTTGCCGAGAGCGAGGACGGAAAGGTTTACCTTCTCCCGGTTCCAGATGAAGTTCCCGTAGGAACGAAGGTGTGGTAGATGCTTTTTGGGATTCCACACTCGGAGAAACCTAATCTCTACCTCCTTGGAATTCTATGGGACAACTCATCTTCCTTTAGAAGAGGCTGCGCTGAAGGCCCAAGGGCAATAAGGGAGGCTACATCCGAAGAACTATACAACAGCTTTAATGAATTACTAATCAATCTGGCCGAACACTGGAGCTACAAAGATTTGGGTGATATCAACGCAGATACTTTTAGGGAGCTGGTTGAAAAGGTCAACAAAACAGTTAAGGAGCATTACAGTGGGGAACTCTTTCTCTTTCTGGGAGGGGATCATTCCATAACATATGCAACGTTTAAGGCGATTAAGGAGGTCTCAGGCGAGGATTTTGGTTTAATTTACTTTGACGCTCATCCAGATCTCTATGCTGAATACGAAGGAGACAAATACTCTCATGCGTGCACCGTGAGAAGACTTGTAGAGGAAGGCTTTGTAAAAGGGGGAAATGTAGTTCAAATTGGAGTTAGAGCACCCACAAGAGAACAGGTTAAATTTGCAGAAGAACATGGAATAAGGATTGTAAGCGCATCGGAGATATACCGTTCTCCAAAAGTCGATATTCCTTTTGAAAGGGCTTACCTTTCCTTTGATATGGATGTCCTTGATCCGGCTTTTGCTCCCGGAGTTGGAAATCCTGAGCCCGGCGGATTGAGTACTAGGGAGCTCGTGGAAGTAATAAAGTCTCTAAATGCAGAAATTGTTGCCCTTGACATTGTTGAACTCAATCCAAACTACGATTATAAAGGGATAAGCGCCTTTGCTGCTGCAAAGATAATAAGGGAAGTTCTGGGGAAAGCCGCAAAAACCAAATGACGGTGCATGGTGGAGGTGAATTCATGCTGAAATGTACTGCATGCGGGAGAGAGTACTCTCTGAGAAAGCCCTATCAGAGGTGTGAATGTGGAGAGCCTTTAGAGCTTGAACTTTTCAAGAGCGTCCCAGGAATAGGGAGAAGAGTTTGGGAGAGATTCTCTGGATTTTTCCCATTTGAGCTCAAACCCGAGTTAAGTCTTGGAGAGGGGGATACTCCGCTGATAAAGGCAAAAAAGCTCTCGAAGGAGCTTGGGGTTAAGCTGTACCTTAAAAACGAAACCACAAATCCCACGTGGAGCTTTAAGGATAGGGGAACTTATCTCGGCATTCACAGGGCTCTTCAGCTGGGGTTTAAGAAAATCGGCACTGTTTCGACGGGCAACATGGCGGCAAGCGTTGCCGCCTACGGAGCAAGAGCAGAGCTCGAAACTTACATTCTTGTATCTTCAACGATAGCGAAAGAGAAGCTTAAAGCTCTTGCACCTTATGGGGCTAGGGTAATTAAAGTCCATGGAGATTACGGGGAGCTCTACTACAAAAGCCTTGAAATCGGACAGAGAAAGGACATATACTTCATAAACTCGGACGATCCCTTTAGGATTGAGGGTTATAAGAGTATAAGCTTCGAAATAATTGAGGAAATAACTCCAGATTACGTTGTTATTCCTACATCTTCGGGGGGTCTTTTCAGGGGAATCGTGAAGGGGTTCCTTGAGCTAAAGGAGAGCGGATTAATTGAGAAGCTTCCCCGTTTTGTGGCGGTTCAGGCGGAAGGATGTTCTCCAATATGCAAAGCTTTCAATAATGGAAAAGAAAAAATAGAGAGGTTTGAGAATCCGCATACCATAGCACATGCCATAGAAAACCCCTACCCGCCGAGCGGAAACGCTGTTCTAAGACTTTTGAGGAAGCTTAATGGACTGTGCGTTGCCGTTAGAGATGAAGAAACCTTAAAAGCTCAGGAGGAGCTTGGTAGAGAAGGTTTATTCGTCCAGCCTGCATCTGCAACAGGGATAGCCGCTATAAGAAAGTTAAGGGAAAAGGGGATAATCGAGGAGAACTCAAGAGTAGTGAGTATTCTCACAGGGGCTGGATTGAAGACTTTAAGCCATGTTGAAGCTCCAAAAGTGGAGGAATGCTCTTTAGAATTCCTTGAGGAATGTTTTAGGTGGTGATGCAATGTTAATTAGTGCCGCTATGATGCCCCATGGAAACCCCGTTCTCAATCCGGAAGATGAGGAAACGGGAAAGCTTGCAGAAGCCCTCAAAGAGATTGGCAGAGAACTTTCAAGGGCAGATGTTTACGTTCTCATAAGCCCCCACAACGTCCGCATGAGCGAAGCCCTTGGGGTTATAATGGCTGAAAATTTAATCTCGTGGCTTGGCTTTGCTGGAGTTCAGCTTCCGGGAGAGTATAAAACGGATAAAGAGCTCGCTAGGAAAATATACCTAGAAGCAAAGGCTAAAGATTTGCCGGTAGTTGACATAAACTTTGCTTCGCTGAGCGGGGAGTACTCCCGCTTCCCCCTGACGTGGGGAGAGCTCATACCCCTCCAATTTCTGGAAAAGAGGCAGATAGTGCTCTTAACACCTGCAAGGCATGTTTCAAGGGAGACGCTTGTTAAATTTGGTGAAGTGGTGGGAGAAGTACTTGAGGAATACGAAAGGAGGGTAGCCTTCATAGCGAGTGCAGACCATGCCCATGCACACGG
>LGET01000007.1 GCA_001507935.1 Thermococcales archaeon 44_46 | reverse complement strand
TTGAGCCATGCCTTAATTTCCTCTTCGTTCCCAACAGTTGCTGAAAGACCAATCCTCTGAAAATCTGCAACCTCAGCAAGCCTCTCAAGAGCTAAGCTAAGCTGAGCTCCCCTTTTGTTGTCAACAAGCTCCACTATCTCGTCAATCACCACAAACTTAACGTTTTTGAGGGCTTTTCGAAAAGACTTCATCGTGAGGATTACCCCAAGGGTTTCGGGGGTTATGATTAGCATGTGGGGAGGCTTTTTCACCTGCTGGGCTTTTCTATAGGCTGAAGTATCACCGTGCCTCACTTCCACATTAAGCCCAAGCTTTTCCCCCCACCACAACAACCTGTCCAGCAAGTCCCTGTTAAGGGCTTTTAGAGGAGCTATATAGATGACGGAGATAGGGTCTAGCTTTTCTTCTAAAATTGTGTTAAAAACGGGAAGCACAGCAGCCTCGGTTTTTCCGCTTCCGGTGGGTGCTACAATTAAAACACTCTTCCCGGAGCTAACCTCCTCAAAAGCCCTCATCTGGAGCTCATTAAGGCTCCCAAACTTCTCCTCTATAGCCCTCTTTAAAAGTGGATGCATGATAAAAAGAGCGAAAGAGGGTTTAAAAATCACTCGGCATAGTAGGCTTTTTATAGAGTTCTTTCATATCTTCAACGCTGGGCTCCACGGGATTGAAGTTGACCAGAGGATCTGCATAAGCCTTCTTTGCCATCTCATCCAGCTTTGCCATGAAAACCTCCTCATCTACGAGCTCATTAAGCTTAGGCACTCCAAGCATTTCGTTAAACTCCTTGACAACTTCGACCAGCTCTTCAGCGGTGTTGAACCCTATTTCCTTTGCTATCTCAGTGTATTTCTTCCTTGCGTAGTCGCTTTTCATGTTGAACTCAATCACATAGGGTAAGAAGATAGCATTGAGCAACCCATGAGGAGCAATCCAAGCCGCTTTGTGGCTTAAGCTGTGGCATATTCCAAGGCGGGCATTCAAGAAGGCTATCCCCGCCATTGTTGCTGCATAGTGGATTTTCTCTCTTGCGGTTTCATCGCCATTAACGGACAATGGGAGCCACTTAAAGACGGTTTTTACGGCTTGTATTGCCATTGCATCGCTGAAGGGCGTAGCTGAGGTTGTGGTATAAGCTTCAATTCCATGGACAAGAACATCAAGCCCGCTGTTTCTTGCAACTTCTCTCGGCATAGTCCTGGGCAACCTTGGATCCAAAATAGCATATTCCGGGGCAATTTCAAATGACACAAAGTTGTATTTTATGCCATCTTTCTTGAGAACGCTTGCCGCTGAAATTTCACTCCCAGCACCGCTTGTAGAGGGTATTGCCACCAAAGGAGTTTTGAGCTTGGGAATAACTTTGGGAGGCTTTGTAAACCTGTCGAGAAATGCGATTTCCTCAAAGCTCAGTTCTGGAGCATCGTAAAACACCTTTATCGCCTTTGTGATGTCTATTACGCTTCCGCCTCCGAGGGCTATGAGCAAATCCGGAGAAAACTCTCTAACTCTTGGCATCAGCTCCTCAACGTCCTCATAGCTTGGCTCTGCCGGCAGTTCTGTTATGGCATCCACCTCAGCCCCCGCTTCCTCCACATAGTTCATGACCTCGTTTAAGAACCCATGAATGCGCATTGACTTACTAGATAAGATCAAGACCCTCTCGTGGTTCCTAGCAATGCTCTCCACATATCTAAGACTTCCCTCTCCGAGTGCTATCCTCGTTTTTAAGCTGAAGAACTTCATATTCATCACCAAAAATAATATTGAGGGAGAATATTTAAACCCCAACGCTACTCAAAGAGCTTCTTCAAATTCTTCTCAAAAGGTGGATAAACAACTCCTCTGTCCGTGATTATTGCTGTGAGGTATTTGTGGGGCGTTACATCAAAAGCTGGGTTGTAGACGTCAACATCGGGCGCTATTTTGCATCCTCCACAGGTCAGGACTTCTTCTTTGGGTCTTTCTTCTATTGGAATCTCCTTGCCGCTTTTGAGGTTCATGTCTATGGTTGAGAGCGGTGCTATGGTGAAGAAGGGTATTTTGTGCTCTTTCGCAAGCACGGCCAGAGAGTAAGTACCTATTTTGTTGGCAAAGTCTCCGTTGGCAACTATCCTATCAGCACCGACTATTATCGCATCCACCATTCCCTGCTGCATCACAAAGCCCGCCATGTTGTCGCTTATCAGCTTTAGTGGAATCCCATCGTAGTGGTACTCCCAGGCAGAGAGCCTTGCGCCCTGAAGAACCGGTCTAGTCTCATCAACCCACAAAAGCTTGAGCTTGCCCTCTTTGTGCATAACTCTAAGCGCAGCCCCTACAGTTCCGAGGTGGACTGTGGCTAAGCTCCCCGCGTTGCAGTGGGTTAGGATATTCCCCTCAGGGAGGATTTCCGCCGCATAGTGACCCATCCTGAGGTTCGCTTCGACATCTTCATCCGCTATTTTGTGGGCTTCCTCCACGATTAGCCTTTTTATCTCCTCTAAGCTGTCCTCTCTGTGCTCCTCTACAAGGTTCTTAATCCTATTTAGTGCCCAGAAGAGATTCACTGCTGTCGGACGGGTGTTTTTAAGGATCTCGAATGCTCTATAAAATTCCTCAAAGAACTCCTCCTTGGTTTTTGCCTTGCTTTTCTCCGCAAGTAGATCCAGCCCATAGGCAGCAGTTGCACCTATTGCTGGAGCCCCACGAACCTGAAGGGTCTTTATTGCTCTGGCGACTTCCTCAACGGTAGTCAACGCGATCACTTTAAACTCTCTCGGAAGCAGAAGCTGATCAATAATGTAAACCTTTCCCTCCCTGAACTCCACACTTCTCGGGAGCTTTGTAAGTTCTTCGGGCTTGTATTTTATCTCCATGCTCATCACCTTTAGTTCTTTTCAGTTAAATGATTTAAAGTTTGCTTTATGCAACAAGACAAAATAGCTAGTAATGCCCATCGTCAAAAACCTATTATAAGTGACGTAAGTTGCACACAAACCCCTATCAGGACTTATTAAACAATAATAAACACTCACAAACGGTGTTTAACGATAACTTGATAAATTTCCAACAACAGGGCTCTTTTTTGAACAAACAAAAACGAAACAAAACGATTTCATTAAAAAAGCTTAAATAGGAGTTTTCAACTATAATAAAGCGAGGTGATGAACCATGGTGGCGAAAAAAGTATTAGTGTGGCTTTTTAGTGCTTTGCTTTTAGTAAGCATTATACCGGCAACCAGTGCAACTAATGGAACCTTGCCTTACACGGCAATACTTGTTAGCGATAACGAAGCAGATTTGACTCTGGCTCAAAGGCTCGGAGAGGCTCTGAACGCTTCAGTTATTGTAACCCCATGGGGAGTATATGATCCAGGCGTTACGGCGGAAATAATAAGCACAGCCCCAGACAAGGTGCTAATAATCGGAGGGCCAGCAGCAGTGCCAAGAAACTATGAAGATGACCTAAACGAAATGGAGATAGGATGGGTCAGAATATGGGGCAACGACAGGTACGAAACAAATATTCAGGTGCTTCAGTACATTTTAGAGAACTATCCAGAGCTCTTGGAGGGCACTAAGATAGTCATCGCCCACGGAAGAGACATAGGGGCTATCAAAAAGGCAGAGATTGAAAAGGCATTCCCCATATATGTAGACGCCAACAGAACCGAGAACCAGACCCAGATACTGGCAACAATCAGAGTAACATCAGTGGTGATCATAAAAACACCATATTCAGAAAACATAACCGAGAGAGTTAGAAATGAAATAAGAAACAGAGTTAGGGCAAACATTACTGACGAGCAGGCAAACATAACTGCAGAGATAGTATGGGAAGCCATAGAAATTGCGGAAAATAAGACATTACTCGCTAGGAAATTGTTGGAGAACAGCACTACTACGCTCCCGGCTGCGGAAAGACTTTTAGAGCTTGCCACTAAAGAAATTGAGAGAGCTAGGGAAGCTTATCAAAGTGGAAACTACGGAGAAGCTTACGGACAGGCAATAGCTGCAAAAGCCCACGCGGAAGGTGTGATCAGAATGGCAAGCGAACAAATACAGCTGGCGCTGAAAACAAATCAAACTTTGAGGGTTAGGGTCAGAATAGAAAAACTGAGCAGCATTATAGAAAGATTTGAAAGCATTGGGCTCAATATGACAGAGGAAAAAGGACTGCTAGAGAAAGCAAGAGAGGCGTATGAAAAAGGAAACTACCAAGAGGCCGAACAGCTGCTCAACCAGCTAAGAAACATGGTTAGAGAAAGATTCCACGGGGAAAAGCTCATGATTAGAGAGAGATGGAGAGAAAGGATAGGGGCTCCAATAGCGAGCAGACCATAACATACAGCACCAAATTATTAAACCTCTGCTTTTCTTTTTATAATTCGGTGAGTCTTATGAAAATCTTTATCACAGGCTTACCAGGAGTGGGCAAAACAACCCTCGCCCTAAGAGTTGCCGAGGAACTGAAAGCCTACAACTTAAAAATTGGTGGCTTTATAACACAGGAAGTGAGAGAAAAGGGTAGAAGGGTTGGATTCAAAATTAAAGCCCTCGACACAGGTGAAGAAGGTATATTGGCCTGGGTTGGAGAGGGCTATCCGAGAGTGGGGAAGTACGTTGTGAATCTTGAGGATTTAAACCGCGTTGGGGTCTCTGCAATAAAAAGGGCTCTTGAGGATGCAGACCTCATAATAATCGACGAAATCGGTGCAATGGAATACAAGAGCAGGGAGTTTGCAGAAGCTGTGGAAAAAGCTGTTAAGAGCGAAAAACCACTTTTAGCGACAGTCCACAGAAATTATGCCATGCGATTCAGGGACTACGGAAAGCTTTACGTTTTAACACCTGAGAACAGGGAGCATATAAGGCAGGAAATCGCTGACAGCCTGAAGACCCTTCTAAAGCTTTAAACTTTTTATTCCCAAGCAACAATTACCCTCTGCCCTTCCACATCCACTATTTTCGCTTTTACACCATATACCCCCTCCAGAACCTCTGGGGTTAGGGCGGAAGATTTGCCGCTCCACTGAATCTGCCCTTTATTTAGAACTACAACCCTGTCTGCATAGTTCAAAGCAAGGTTTAAGTCGTGCATAACAGCCACAAGGATTTTCTCGTCTTTGATGCCCTTCAAAAGATTCATTATCCGGAGAGCGTGATTGATATCAAGGTGGGAAGTTGGTTCGTCAAGCAACATAACATCACTTCCCTGAGCTAAAGCCCTCGCTATCAGCACCAGCTGGTACTCCCCCCCACTCAGCTTTGTTACAAGCTCTTTCCTTCTCTCCCACATTCCCACCTTTCTTAATGCTTCTTCCACGCTGCCCCTAGTTGCATACGTGCCGAGCTCGACAAACTCTTCAACTGTAAACGCAAACTCTGGAAACGAACTTTGCGGAACATAAGAAATGTACTTCGCTCGTTCTCTGGGTTTTAAACTTAACAAATCCAAACCGTTTAGCCTGACATATCCAGAAGGCTTTAAAATTCCAACTAAACATTTCAGAAGGGTTGATTTCCCGGCACCATTGGGCCCTACAATTGCTAAAAGCTCTCCCTTTCTAGCTGAAAACTCCACATCCTTTAAAATCTGCTTTTCGCCATAGGAAAATGACACATTAACCTCAAGCTTATCCAAACAGCTCACCCCTCTTTTTCTTTATGAGGAGATACAGGAAAAACGGGGCTCCAAAGAGAGCTGTAATAATTCCCACCGGAACTTCTGCTGGTTTTAGGATTATTCTGGCAAATATGTCGGCAAAAACCATTAAAGTCCCCCCAAAAAGGGCCGAAGCGGGTAAAAGTCTCTTATGATTCGGGCCAAATACTATCCTCATGGCATGGGGACTTATCAAACCCACGAAACCTATTATCCCGCTGGTAGCTACGGCAAAAGACGTCAAAAGAGATATGACACCAATCACTATTTTTCTGTAGCGGTTTATATCGAGCCCCATCGAAATGCTCTCCTCTCCTAAAAGGAGCAGATTTAACTCCCTCCAGCTGAAAAGCAAAATACTAACTCCTACCACACACGAAAACAAAACCATTTTGACGTCTCCCCAATCGGATCCGTTAAACGTCCCCATAAGCCAAAAGATCGCATTGTGGATTCTGTCTCTCCCCACATAGAGGAAGTAAGACGTTAAAGCATTTGTAAAAAACCCTAAGGCGATTCCAGCCAAGAGCAGCGTGTCCACTGGGATGTGACCATTAACCTTTGCAATCCTATACACCACAACAACTGCCAAGAAAGCACCCACCAATGCAAAAACACTCATATATTGGGGGAAATATAAAGCGGCCAGTGAAGCTCCAACTGCAGCTCCTCCACTTATCCCTATTATATACGGATCTGCAAGCGGGTTTTTAAAGAGAGCCTGAGAAGCTGTGCCAGCTGATGCCAAGCTTACTCCAACAAGGTACGCCAATAAAACCCTAGGCAATCTTATTTGGAGAACAATGTAGCTGTTCCCATTAAGCGAGTTTGGATCCAAAAATGCCCCCTTTAGAGTATCCCAACTGAACGCAGAAAGAATATCTTGAAAAGGTATCTTTACTGGGCCAACGGCTATCCCCAAAAGGATGAGAGCTACTGATGATAGGACTAGCAGGGCAATTTTCTTCATGATTACCACTGGATTATTTATCCAAAACGGGGTATAAAAAGTTATCCTCCTCTAAGCTAAAGAAGGTATAAATACAGTTAATGCATAACACAATATAGGTGATCTCATAATGAAGAAAGCTTTAAGTCTCGCCCTATTTTTGCTCTTAGCTATGTCTAACTTTACAGTAGGGCAGGTATTAATAGAAAACCCACAACCGTCTCTGGTAATCCTCGGAAACCCCTACCCGAAGTACTTCTCAATACCCGAAGGAGAGGAGTACACTGCATATTTCTATGTTATTGAGGATTTGGACATTGAAGAAGTCACTTTCTATTATAGAATAAATTACGGTGAATGGCAGATAAGGCCAGTAAAAACCGCCACCATAAATGAAAACGAGGAAATATACAATTCGATAGTCGGCAGGATATACAACAGATCAGCAATCCTGAGGACATTTTACGGGAAAGCAACTATCCCCTCACAAAAAGCTGGGAGTGTAGTGGAGTTCAAGGTAGCTGTAAAAGATAAGGAAGGTCATGTAAGCGAGAGTATCATTGGAAAATATTTTGTCGTAAAGCCCTCAGAGAAGCGCGTGCTCATCGTTGATCCCTCCGTAAGAGAGGAGCTTTTCATGGAAGGAGCGGAGAACATAGAACTCCTTGTCAACGCAACAGAGATATATCCAGTGGATCTAAGTGACTACAAAGAAGAGCTCGATAGAGTAAAGCCATTCCTCACTCATTCAAGATTCTTAAAACGGCACCACTGGGAGTACCTCGCGCAGTATTACAATATCACAATAGTTTCCCCAGAAGAGCTTGCAACTGCTCTTAAGGAAGTTCAGCCTAAAGTCGTGATTTTATCCAACCTATGGCTAAAAAGATGGGAGATTAAGGATGTCCAAGGCTTAATCAGGTATCTTAGAGAAAACAACGCAGGGATAGTCGCAACTCACGGAACGTTATTCGACGGGGCTGTTTACGATGGTGAGAAGCTGATCCAGATAGGGCCTGTCTCCCATATAGGAACATTTGATGCCTATGAAAAGGGAAGCCTAGCAACATTGCTTGGTTTTGAGCTCCTACCAGTAATAGAGGAAGCTAAAAAAGAAAGTGCCGAAAATGGAAACTATGCAATATTTGAAATCCCAACTATACTGCCGTTCATTCCTTCTGCAGAGAGACTCATTATCAAAAACATAGGCCTCATAAAAAGTGTCTCATCCATTGAGTTCTCCAACGCGACTGATTCTGCATTTGGATGGCAGTACATTTTACCCCCAGAGAGTTTAAACTTCGCCAGAGATGCGATAAGAGAAAAGAAAACCGTAGAAAAGGATAAGATACTGGAGTTCTTCAGTCTCCAAGAGAAAATATTCGGTCATTCAAAACCAGCCAGAGGGGTATATGCACTGGACTTCCCGCTTGTTGATGCCCTGAAAAATCTAAGGTTTACAGATGATGATATACAACTCCAAGTAGGGGGCACTGGAGTGACTCTAACCCCCAACCGTCCGGTAATCGAGAGAGTTCGTCTGCTGAGTGCAATAAACAGGGACATTGTGAACCTGGATGCCATTTCAAAAGATTACCTCTCTGCAGTTATAACAAGGGATGAGAAATACCATGAGGATGGGATAAGGAGTGTCTATATCTCCTTTGAAATAGAGGCTGGTGGAGAAGAAGAGCTGCTGGCCCTAAAAGACATTGTGGAGTGGGCATCAAACTTTGAACCAATAAAGACTTTTGCGCCAATTGTTCAAGTAACAGTGCTATCCAACGATATTGACTGGAACATAAAAGGGCAATACATCAAAGAACACTTCGAAAAGATGGGAGCAACGGTAACAAGGGCAAAGCCAGAAGAATTTGAAACCTACAAAAAGAATAAAATCATAATAATCCTCGGCGGTCCCAAAGCCTATGATGGAGTTGGTGAATACGTAAAGCAGGTCTTGGATGAGAACGAACAAGAAAAGGTAATCAACGGAAAACAGGGAATCTTCATAAAGAGAGACGTCTGGGAGAGAGGGCAGATAGTAATAGTGCTGGCTGGAAAAGATAGGTACCAAACAGGGGAGAAAGTGTTGACGTATTCAGAGGGAGTAAATGAAGATTATGTAAACCTGCTTGCAGAATTTTTAACAAGCTGAGATCTTAGATGAGTTTCGTTTCTTTTTTCTTTTTAAATACTGAAAGCCTGACATCCCAAAACAACATAAAACACATGCGAGTTTTGATGGAATTTTCTCAGAAAAGTTTTTTATGGTGCCCCGGCCGGGATTTGAACCCGGGGCGCGGGCTCGAAAGGCCCGCATGTTTGACCGGGCTACACCACCGGGGCGTCCAATATCCTAACGTTGAGATGTATTTAAAAAGTTTTCGCTCAAAACCCTTTTAAGCACCAATCTAATGGAGGTAGTGAGAAAGATGAGAGGGGTAAAAGTTCCAAAAAAAGAAGCTGAAAAAGTAAGAAAACAACTCTTAGAGCTCAATCTGCTCGATATTAACTTTAAAGTCAAACATCAGGGGGATTTCGTGATATTTCCAGTAAAGGATAAAATAGAGGGCTTTGAAATAGTTGAAACAACATTTGAAAAAGCAATCAGGCGACCTCAAAGCTATCGGGAAGTTGTGGATATTCCAGAAGAACTTTTTCCTCTCTTGCCCTCGTCCTTTGACATAATAGGAGACATAGCTATAATAGAACTTCCTGAGGAGCTCTTCCCCTATGGGGAAAACATTGGAAAGGCAATACTGAAGGTACACAAACATATAAAGGCTGTTTTTGCAAAAGGAAGCAAGGTTCTTGGGGAGTACAGGGTGAGGGAACTCATACACCTTGCCGGTGAGAAGAGAACCGAGACAGTTCACAGAGAAAATGGGATAAGACTAAAACTGGACGTTGCGAAAGTGTACTTCTCCCCAAGGCTTGCAACAGAGAGAATGAGAGTCTTTGAGAAGACCAGAGAAGGAGAAGTCATTTTTGACATGTTTGCAGGCGTTGGGCCGTATTCAATCCTCCTCGCAAAGAAGGCAAAGATTGTTTTTGCGTGTGATATAAACCCATGGGCAATAAGATATTTAGAGGAGAACAAAAAGCTGAATAAAGTTGAAAACGTTGTTCCCATCCTTGGAGACGTGAGAAAGGTAGCAGGCCAGATAGAAGCCGACCGTGTGATAATGAACCTCCCCAAGTTTGCACACGAATTTCTAAGGGAAGCAATAACAAGCGTCAAAAGAGGCGGAGTTATCCACTATTATGGATTTTCACACGAAGATAACCTCTTTGACGAACACATAGAAATGATAGAAAGGGTTGCAGAAGAGCTTGGAAAAAGCGTGAAGGTTCTCGAAAAAAGGAAGGTAAGACCGTATGCTCCGTATCAGTTCAATATTGCAATTGATTTTGTCGTGTTTTGAGATTAGCTTTTCTCAAAACTTTCCTTGAGTTTTGGTTTGGGCTCTGCAAGGCTTATTGTGCTGTTTGAGCTCTTTATGCCCAATCTGTTTAGTGCTCCTGCAGGCGAGGGAGCTGCTTTTCTTTCTTCCTCAACTTTCCAGTCAATCTCGTCTCCAATTTCAGCGTTTAAATACTCGATAACTCCCACCGGAGCCTCAATTATGTACTTAGCGCTTTCTCTCGGCACGTAAACCCTCCACGGGCGAGCCCTTTTTAAGTCAACAACCTCCTTTGAAGAGTTCAAGAAGATGACATCTATGCTCTGGAGCATGAAAAACATGTGGATTGAGGCATTTATCCTTGTCTCAGCCGGCAAAATGAACACAAGAGCATAATCTATGACCGGTTTTAACATTAACCCCTTAAATCTTCTAAAAAACGTATCCGCAACTCTAACTTTTCCATTCCAGGTCTTGCCCTTTGTTTTGTTTATCAACATATCAAATGAGAGTAAGTCCCCTTCTAAATAAGGCTTGCGACAATTTCAGTTGAAAATTTTTTCAGTTATTAACCTTCGGTTTAAAAAATAGTTATAAACCAGAAGTTGCCAACTATAATGTACAAACCAAAGCATATGTACAAGGTGGTGCATTATGGGGTATAAGATAACAAAAAAAGAGAACCTGAGTGCAATTGACTTTTTTATGGAGGTTGAAGCCCCCCATATAGCGAAATCTTGGAAAGTTGGGCAGTTTGTCGTTTTAATAGTCGACGAAAAAGGAGAAAGAGTTCCAATGTCAGTCTATTATGCCGACAGAGAAAATGGGAGAATAGGCATGTTCATTAGAAGACATGGAGTGACAACTTTCAAGCTCTGGTATGAGAAGAAAGTTGGAGATGAAATTCTAAGCATAGCCGGACCTCTTGGAAAGCCAATTGAAGTTAAGCACTATGGAAACGTGGTTTTTGCAGCTGATGCGGTATGTGCTCAGGCAGAAGCTTATGCTACACTCAAGGCCATGAAGGAAGCGGGCAACTACACTATAGCCATCCACAGCTTTGAGAACAAGGCCAACACGTATCCGGAGGAGTACCTCGCAAAGCCAGTTGCCGATGAATTTTACATTACAACAGAAGACGGCAGTGTTGGGAGAAAAGGCCACTATCTGGACATTCTAAAGGAACTCATTGAGCAGGATAAAGTCGATATTGTTTTCGCCGGCGGAAAGCTCGGCTCCCTCAAGAAGCTCGCCGAACTAACCAGACCTTACGGAATTCCAACCATCGTTACGGTGAGACAGATAATGGTCGACGGGACAGGCATGTGCGGCTCTTGCAGGGTTCTCTACGATGGGGAGATAAAGTTCGCATGCAGGGACGGGCCAATGATGGACGCACACAAGATAGACTGGGACGACGCCATAAAGAGGAACGCCCGCTTTGCGGAGCAGGAAAACTTGCGAGAGAAAGATACCTTGCTAAATTGAGGGAGAAGGGGGTGATTTAAATGGCTGGACCCAAACTTATCAAAGAGCGCGTTCCAACGCCAGAGGTTCCAGTTGAAGAAAGGGTAAAGAGCTTTGTTGAAGTAAATTTGGGTTACGACTTTGTCTCCGCGGTTAAGGAAGCTGAGAGATGCCTGCAGTGCAACCCCGCGCCATGCATTCAAGGATGTCCCGTTCACATAAACATTCCGGGCTTCATAAAGGCCCTCCGCGAGAACGCTGAGAGCCCCGAAGAGGCCGTTAAAAACGCTCTCCGCATTATATGGGACGACAACACTTTACCTGCAATTACCGGTAGAGTATGCCCCCAAGAAGAGCAGTGTGAAGCCCCCTGTGTCATGGGCAAAGCGGGAGAGCCCATCAACATCGGTAAGCTCGAGAGGTTTGTTGCTGACTACGCGAGGAAGCACGGCATAGAAAAGGAGCTTCTCAAGGAGTTTACCTCCACAGAGAATGGAGTAAAAGGAAAGGTAGCAGTAGTAGGCTCAGGGCCAGCGGGCTTAACATGTGCTGGAGAATTGGCAAAGATGGGCTACAAAGTAACAATTTTTGAAGCTCTCCACAAGCCCGGAGGAGTTCTTGTTTATGGCATCCCAGAATTCAGGCTCCCGAAAGAAATTCTCGACAGAGAAATAGCCAAACTTAAGGAGCTTGGAGTGGAGATAAAGCTCGATCACATAGTAGGAAAAACGGTGACCCTCGAAGAGCTTCTTGAGGAGTACGATGCAGTCTTCATAGGAACCGGTGCCGGAACACCAAAGCTCCTCAACATCCCCGGCATACTCCTCGATAGAATTTATACCTCCAACGAGTTCCTGACCAGAATAAACCTCATGAAGGCCTACAAGTTCCCAGAATACGATGAGCCCATCTCCATAGGAAAGAAAACCATCGTGATTGGAGCCGGGAATACAGCTATGGATGCAGCTCGTTCCGCTCTCAGGATGGGAAGCGAAGTTACCATCGCCTACCGTAGAGGAAGAGAGGACATGACCGCCCGTATTGAAGAAATCAAGCACGCCGAGGAAGAGGGTGTTAAGTTTGAGTTCTTCCTCAATCCAGTGGAGTTCATCGGTGACGAGAACGGGAAGGTCAAGGCCGTTAAATTCGAGAAGATGAGACCTCTTGAGGAAAGAGATGCCAAAGGAAAGAGAAAGATAGTGGGGACCGGCGAATACATCACGCTTGAAGCTGATACAGTCATAATAGCTATCGGCCTTGAGCCCAACAAGATAATAAGCGAAGAAGCTACTGGCCTCAAGACCAACCCTGACGGCACCCTTGTGGTGGATGAAAACCTTATGACAAGCATTCCCGGAGTTTTTGCGGGCGGGGATGCCATAAGAGGAGAAGCAACCGTTATCCTGGCTATGGGAGACGGAAAGAAGGCCGCGAAGGCGATAGACGAATACATCCAGAAGAAGCGTCTTCCGGCTTAACTTTATTTCAATTTATTTTTGGGCACGACAAAAAATAAAGGGGTTAAAGTTCCCCGTTTTTGGCTTTTTCACCAAGCTCAAACCCCTTTCTGAGGGCTTTTAGGTTTATGTTTTCGGTTCCTTTTGGCACTGAATCGAGGACGGCTTTTTCTATGGATTCCTCGCTCACAACAGAAGTAAGCTTGACGAGAACTCCAAGGGTTAAAATGTTCATTGTTAAGCTCAAGCCAGTCGTCTCTTCCGCTACCTTAGTTAGAGGAATTGCGAAAACCTTGAAGTTTTTCTCGAGCTCTTCGTTTCTGTTGGGGACTAATTCCTTCTCGAGTATTACAATCCCTCCTTTCTTTACGAGCGGTAAGTACTTCTCATAAGCCTGCTGGGAAAGCAAAACTGCATAATCCGGAGCCAGTGCTTTGGGATAGTCTATTGGCTCGTCACTTATTACAACTTCAGCTCTGCTAGCACCTCCTCTTGATTCCGGCCCATAAGCCTGTGTTTGAACTGCGTAAAGGCCCTCATAAACTGCCGCCGCTCTTCCAAGGATGACGCTGGCCAGTATAACTCCCTGTCCTCCAAAGCCGCCTATAAGGACTTCTTTCCTCATTCTTCCCACCCCATTATT
The DNA here is from genome assembly GCA_001507935.1 of Thermococcales archaeon 44_46. Lineage (GTDB taxonomy): Archaea > Methanobacteriota_B > Thermococci > Thermococcales > Thermococcaceae > Thermococcus_A. The sequence goes on along the minus strand of LGET01000007.1, from coordinate 4,155 downwards.
TTCTTTGCTCTCCTCTTGTAGGCTTCGTATTCCTCTACCAAGCTCGGTCTGTCCCTGTCCACGAATTCTCCGATGACGACTTTGCCCTCGAGCTCCTCAGGAGGCATGTCCTTTGCTTTGCTTATGGGGACAGTTATCTTCTGATACCACTTTATGAGCTCCGGGGCTGTTTTGAGCTTATTTCTTCTTCCAAAGCTTATTGGACATGGGGATAGGAACTCCACCAAGGTGAAGCCCCTCTTCTGCAGGGCCTTCTTTATGCTGTTTATGCCTTGAAGGTAGTTGAAAACGCTCCATCTTGCAACGTAGTTCGCTCCCGCAGCAACCGCCAGCTCAGCAATGTCGAATGGATTCTCAAAGCTCCCGTATGGGGCGGTTGTTCCCCTAAGACCCTTTGGAGTCGTTGGTGCCACCTGCCCTCCCGTCATTCCGTAGGTAAAGTTGTTGACGAGAATAACGGTAACATCTAGGTTCCTTCTTATGGCGTGAATCAAGTGATTTCCACCTATGGCTGCGGCATCACCGTCGCCCATAAATGCTATTACTTTGAGGTCTGGATTTGCCATTTTAATGCCGGTAGCAAAAGCCAATGCCCTTCCATGGGTCGTGTGGAGACCATCAAAGTTCACATAGCCGGGAACTCTGGAGGAACAGCCTATACCGCTTACCCACACTATTTCGTCCTGGTTTAGGCCGAGATCATCAATGGCCCTAAGGGTGTACTGCAAAACAGCCCCAATACCACATCCGGGGCAGAATATCGTGGGAAGCATGTCTTTTCTAAGGTATTTGTCCCTAATCTCATAGCTGGGCTTTAGATACATTCTCCTCACCTCAAATCCCTCTTAATTCTCTCCACTATCTCTCCGGGAGTGTGAACTTCGCCACCTATCCTGCTTATGAGCTCGACCTTTGCCTTTCCATTGGCCCCTTCTTTGACCATATGATAAAGCTGACCAAGGTTCATTTCAGCCACGTAAATCCTTTCTACGTTCTCAGCAATCTTCTCTATGAGCTCAAAGTCGAATGGCCAGAGCACGTTGAGCTTGAGTAATCCAGCGTTTATGCCCTCCTTGCGGAGCTCCTTAACAGCCCTCATAGCGGACCTCGCAACAATTCCAAAGCTCACAATTGCAATATCGGCATCCTCCAGCCCGTAGGTTTCATAATCAATGATGTCCTTCTTATTGTTCTCTATCTTACCAACTATGCGCTTTACGAGCCTTTCATGGATCTCTGCATCAACTGTCTTCGGCCTTCCTCTTTCGTCATGCGTCAATCCCGTAACATACGTCCTATACCCCTTCCCGAAGATTGGCATTGGGGGAACTAAGTCCCCATGAATGTCGCCAAATGGATACTTTGCCTCCTCCTCATTAGCGGGGAGCTTTCTGTAAACTAGCTCAAGCTCATCTGGATGTGGAGCGTAGACTCTTTCCCTCATGTGTCCCACTTCTGCATCCGTCAGCAATATAACGGGAGTCCTGTATTTTTCTGCAAGGTTGAATGCCCTTATCGTCATGTCGAAGGCCTCTTGAACCGTTGCTGGTGTTAGAACTATCAAGCTGTGATCTCCATGAGTCCCCCATATAGCCTGCATTAAATCGCCTTGAGCTGCCAAAGTGGGCTGACCTGTTGAGGGGCCACTCCTCTGGACGTTTACCAAAACCAAGGGGGTCTCTGTCATTATGGCATAGCCAAGGTTCTCCATCATCAAGCTGAAGCCCGGGCCGGAAGTTGCGGTCATAGCCTTGGCACCGGCCCAAGAGGCACCTATTACAGCGGCTATGCTCCCTATCTCGTCCTCCATCTGAATGCTTACCCCATCAACAAGGGGCATGTAAAGGGACATTGCTTCAAAAATTTCGCTTGCGGGCGTTATTGGGTAGCCGGCATAAAACCTGCACCCGGCTAAGATGGCAGCCCTTGCTATGGCTTCATCGCCTTGAATAAAATCTGCATCACCTACAGGAAATGGATATCTCATTTCAATCCCTCCTCATAACCTATTCTAAAAGCCTTTAGGTTTATTTCCTCCGTCCCCTTGGGGGCTCTTCTCTTTATGGCCATTTCAACACTTTCTTTCTTTACGACATTTGTTTTCGCAACCAGATAACCAAGCGCAACCATGTTAACAGTTAAAGCCAAGCCAGTTTTTTCCTCAGCAAGTCTTGTGAAAGGTGCGCCTACATACTCCCTATCAGGCTTCACAAGGTCGGTGTCAATTATCAAAATCCCATCCTTGCGAAGAGAGTCCTTTGTGGAGTCATAGCCAAGCTGGGCGAGAGCAACAAGAACATCAGCCTTTGTGACCATTAAATCGTAGATTGGTTCCTTTGAGATTATGAGGTCAGCTATAGAATGTCCTCCTCTGCTCTGAGAGCCATAATCTTGAGTCTGAACAACGTTGAGCCCTTCTATAGCAGCTGCTTCTCCAAGGATTATCCCCGCGAGAATGACCCCCTGTCCTCCAATACCCGCAATCCTAATCTGCATCTTCACCACCCAGCCCGTAGTATTGAGCAACCTCATCGATAAGCCTGTTAAGCTCCTCTGTAAACTCAGGCTTTTCTTTACTCACAAATTCCCCGATGATAATTTTGCCCTCAAGCTCTTCAGGGGACATACTCTTTGCCTTGCTTATTGGGACAGCATTCCTTGAAAACCAGCGAAGCATCTCTGCTGGAGTCTTCATCTTGTTCCTCCTTCCAAACTGCACGGGACACTGGGAAACTACCTCAACAAGCGAGAATCCCTTAGTAGCTAACGCTTTCTTTATGCTCTCTATCAGCTGATAAACGTGAAAAGTAGTCCACCTCGCCACATACGATGCACCAGCAGAAGCTACAGTCTCGGCTATTTTCAGCGGGTGCTCAATGTTCCTATAAGGCGTTGTGGTGGTAATTGCCCCGAAGGGAGTCGTTGGTGCCACCTGGCCGCCGGTCATCCCATATATAAAGTTATTGACCAGAATCACAGTTATGTCAATGTTTCTCCTCGCTGCATGGAGGAGATGATTCCCTCCAATTCCCGCCAAGTCCCCGTCACCGCTTATAACAACAACCTTTTTGTCCGGCAAACCCACCTTAACACCCGTTGCAAATGCTATTGCTCTTCCGTGTGTTGTGTGTAATGTGTCAGCAAGAAAGTACGGCGAGGCTATCCATGCCGAGCACCCTATTCCGCTCACGACAACTAAGTCACGGGGGTCAATTTTTAACTGATCCACTGCATTCGCAAAGGCGTTCAATACAGTCCCACCACCACATCCGGGACACAGGGCAGTAGGGAGAGCCTCCTTTCGGAGGTACTTAATCATCTCATACTTCGTGTGAATTGGTTTTGACATACACATCACCTTTAAATATCCAAACACCAACTTTATTCAGTGATGATGAATATCTAATCCGCCGAACGGTGACGAGAACGCTCGGCTGAGCTTTCTATTTCCTTTAAAATTTCTTCTACTGTTAGCGGAACTCCCCCTATTTTGTTCACGCCAATAACTGGAACTTCTTCCCTTACAAAGCGCTGCACCTCAAGTATCATCTGCCCAAGGTTCATCTCGGGCACAAGAATCGTGTGAGCTTTCTTAGAGAGCTCCTTAATTCTCTTTCCCGGGAACGGGTGAACGGTCTTCGGGACAATGAGTCCAGCTCTTATTCCCTTCTTTCTCGCCTCTATTACCGCTCCAAGCGATGGCCTCGCACTTACGCCCCAGCTCACGAGCAGAATCTCTGCATCGTCGGTGTAGTATTCTTCCCACTTTTGGATCTCCTTCTCGTGGACTTCTATCTTCTTGTGAAGCCTTCTAACCAGGCGATCGTGGACCTCGGGCGTGTAAACATCCCTTAAGCCATTTTCCTTATGCGTAGAGCCTGTAACGTGGGTGAAGTAGCCGTTGCCAAAGAGGGGCATTGGAGGAATTAAGTCGCCATGAACATCTCCAAATGGATACTTTGCCTCTTCTTCATTAGCGGGAAGCTTTCTATAGACTATTTCAACTTCCTCCGGATCAGGAATTCTTATCTGCTCTCTCGTGTGTCCTATTATCCCATCGGCAAGAAGAATCACGGGTATTCTTAATTTCTCACTCAGATTAAACGCCCTTATTGTTTCCCAGAAGCTGTCCTCCACGCTCGTTGGAGAAATAGC
>LGET01000272.1 GCA_001507935.1 Thermococcales archaeon 44_46 | reverse complement strand
TTGAGTCTGTGATCCCATCTGGGGATCACGACAACCACCCGAAAGAATTCAGCAAAAACCCTAATAAAGGTTACTATAAACACGCCCAAGCCTTGCTTCAGTGCTTGGTGAGGATTTTCCAATTATACTCGTGAATGAGAGGGGCACAACCCCAAAGGTTGGTGGGATAGAAATCTCTCAGGTGCAGGATATAGTTGCCTCGATAAACATAGCTTTAAGAGATGGAAGAGAGGTTAAATTGGGGGAGCTCATCCATGCTGGTGAACCTACAAAGGGTGAAATTGAGTATATAAAAACCCGGAGCCGAGAATTGAGTAATGGTAAAATAACAATCTCGTCAAAGCTTGCAAGAGAAGTGGCTAAGGGAAATTTGACCCTGGAAGAAGCGATTGAAATTCATAAAAAGAAAAAGGGTGATAAAAAATGATTTTTGGGAAGGAAGAAACCAAAGAAGAAATAAAATTGAGGGTTGCTGAAGCGTTAAAGCGAGATGTTGGTAGGGGGATAGTTAGGTTTGATAGAAAGTATCAAAAGCAGCTTGGCGTTGAACCTGGAGATATAGTGGAGCTGGAAGGAGAGAAGAAAACCGCAGCAATAGTTGAAAATGCTCATCCTGACGACAGAGGCCTTGACATAATAAGAATGGACGGCTATATTAGGAGAAATGCAGGAGTTAGCATAGGGGATTACGTCACGGTAAGGAAAGCGGAGGTTCAAGAAGCAAAGAGGGTCGTTTTGGCACCGGCACAAAAGGGAGTCTATCTCCAGATTCCGGGTGAGCTCGTTAAAAGAAACCTCCTCGGAAGACCGGTGGTCAAAGGAGACCTAATCGTGGCAAGTGGAAGGGAAACAGAATTCTATACCGGCTCTCCATTTGATGAGCTGTTTAGGGGCTTCTTTGAGAGCCTTCCTTTGGGATTTGGCGAGCTTAAGTTCATCGTTGTGAACACTAATCCAAAAGGGATCGTTCAGATAACCTACAACACCGAAATAGAAGTTCTTCCACAGGCGGTAGAGGTTAAAGAGGAAAAAGTACCTGAAGTTACCTATGAGGATATTGGAGGCCTTAAAGAAGCCATCCAAAAGATTAGAGAGATGGTAGAGCTTCCTCTTAAGCATCCAGAGCTGTTTGAGAGACTTGGCATTGAGCCACCTAAGGGTGTTTTGCTTTATGGTCCTCCTGGTACTGGTAAGACTTTGTTGGCTAAGGCTGTGGCTAATGAGGCTAATGCTCATTTTATAGCGATTAATGGTCCAGAAATCATGAGCAAATACTACGGAGAAAGCGAAGAGAGGCTAAGGGAGATCTTCAAGGAAGCAGAGGAAAATGCTCCGAGCATAATCTTCATTGACGAGATTGACGCAATAGCTCCAAAGAGAGAAGAAGTTACAGGTGAAGTTGAGAAGAGAGTTGTTTCTCAGCTTTTAACCTTGATGGATGGTTTGAAGAGCAGGGGCAAGGTCATAGTAATAGCCGCCACTAACAGACCCGATGCTCTTGACCCTGCCCTTAGGAGGCCTGGTAGGTTTGATAGGGAGATTGAGGTTGGCGTTCCAGACAAGCAGGGAAGAAAGGAAATCCTCCAAATCCACACAAGAGGAATGCCCCTTGAGCCAGATTATGATAAGAAGAGTGTCTTGAGGGTGTTGAATGAGCTGAAAAGGAAATCCTCCTTCGAGAAGGCAAAGCTCGATGAAATTATTAAGAAAGTTGAGGGAGCAAAGGATGAAAACGAGATCAAGGAGATTTTAAAAGAGGACGGCGAGATATACAAAGAGGTTAGGCATCGTTTGGTTGACCTTCTCCTTGAGGAGCTTGCTGAGAAGACTCATGGCTTCGTTGGTGCTGACTTGGCGGCATTAGCGAGAGAAGCCGCAATGGTTGTTCTGAGGAGGTTAATAACAGAAGGAAAGATAAACCCTGAGGAAGAAAGGATCCCACCAGAGGTGCTTCAGGAGCTTAAGGTCACAAAGAATGATTTCTATGAGGCATTGAAGATGATTGAACC
>LGET01000271.1 GCA_001507935.1 Thermococcales archaeon 44_46 | reverse complement strand
GGTCATGCCTTCGTATACAGTCCCCCTAAGGGTTAAATTCAAATCTAAGATGGGATCGCCGGTGTTGTAGCTTTCAAGAAGGATTTTGTGGTCAACCCCATTATAAGGAACTTTAACAGCGACCTTTTCCAGAGGCTCTTTATCGGGATAAACATTACTCGAAAAGTGCAGATATCCATAACTAATGACTGCCAAAGGAGCAAGCACAAGGATAACCAAAAGGAGCACTGCGACTAGTTTTTTATTCAATCCCAAAACCTCCAGAAAAGTTAATTAAAAAAGAAGGGAAAGGCTTCAGAGCTGAGCCAAGTATTGCATAAGCTCCTTGGCTGCTTCTCTTGTGGCGTACCTGTCCTTACCGGCAACGATGAGGACGTCGAATGTTCCAAATGCATCTTCGATGTACTCGAGGTCACCCTCGCTGTTCTCCCAGTCAACTGTGCTGAGTCCTTGCTCGACGAGGTATGCGGTGACTGCGTTTGCAACTGGTCCACCAACGAGGATGAGGTTGCTGTCGACTGCGTTGAGGTCAAGCTCGCTGTCAAGGACTGTGATTGGCTCGGCTGGAACCATTGGTGTAACCTTGGTGTAGGCCTCGCCCTTGATTGCCTCAATTGTCCATCCTTCGAACTCGTCGCCAACCTTGAGCTCCTTGGGCTCCCAGGTCTTCTCAACTGGCTCAACTACGATGTATGACTTAACTGCGTACTCTTCCTTGTCATCGTCGTCAACGTCCTTTGTGTAGACCTCGGACTTGTAGTACATCTTGTACTTGCCGAGAATGTCGAGCTCTTTGCCCTCAAGGTCGTTCTTGTTTGTGAGTGTAACCTTCACTATCTTTCCGCCTGAGAAGTCAAAGTCAACTGTCCATCCTGAGATGAGCTCGTCACCAGTCTTCACGGTCTTCTGGTTGGTTACGACTTTGATTGTTGCTATGAGGTTTCCGTCGATACCGACGAATGTGTCTGTCAGAGTAAGGATTATTCCACCGTCGCCAAAGACATCCTTCTCTTCGTTCTTGTTGAGTATAACGAGCTGGTCAACTCCCTCTGGGCTTGTAACCTCTACCAGTGCCCTGTTCTCGTTAACGCTTATGTCAACTGCCTTGACCTTGTAACCATCGTAGTCCTTTATGTCTCCAAGCTGGAACCAGGTTTCTCTGTGGTCTTTACCGAAGGTCATGCTCTCTTCTGTCGCATTGAGCTTCAATACATAGTAGCTGTTTCCGAGGATTGTGAAGGTGTCACCTTCACCAACGCCATCGTAAACGGTATCAACTGCCGTGTATCCTCCTGGGTTGTCATCGTCTACAACTGTGTCGGTCTCTGTTGTTGAGTCGAGGCTTCCCCATACGTCGCTTAGTGTGGTTGTGTTCTTCTCCCACTTTTGTATGACGTAGTTGAGTGTAACAGTGAAGTTGCCAGCTGGGATCTTAAGGGTAGCTTCCTTTGGTGGGTATGCAATTGTCTCCTGGTTCTCGTCAACAAGCTCTATGTCCAAAATCGTGAAGTCCCAGTCGATCTGGGCGTTGCCATTTATTCGATCCATGTTTTCAATCTCACCTACGAACTTTGGCGTCCAGCTGTCCCATGCTGAGTAAGCACCGTTGTAGGCACTTCCGTTCCACCAGAATTGGTCATCTGAGAGGTCTGAGAGCTCCTCGTTTGTGGTGTTTGGATCAACACCAGTGTCCTTGTAAAGGTTGCTGTAAACTGGGATTGGGTCTGGGTATTGTGTAGTTTCTCTCTTAACAACTACACTAACACCGCTTGCCTCTACTTCCTCAGATGTGTAGAGCAAGCTTCCAATTGCAAGAGCCACGTCAGCAGCGCTGGCAACGTCCATGGTTGATGGTGCGTTTGCACCGACTACGATTTTAACGTTTGGCATTCCATCCTTAACAAAGAACTCCTTTCCTGGCATTGCAGCGTTTGCATATCCAAGGGTCGCTCCAACCATTGCGGCACCAACAGCAAGGGCCGCGATCTTTCTTACCTTCATGTCTTCACACCTCCGATACCTTGTAGGGGCTAAGCCCCCAACTATGGTATTCTTCA
>LGET01000270.1 GCA_001507935.1 Thermococcales archaeon 44_46 | reverse complement strand
GTCAGAATTCATTCTAGGTTTGATAGGCCTCCGGGTGATGTTATTGAATGGCTTCAGGAGGTGATGCCCCAGTTATCCTGACAATATCCAAATTTGAATAAAAAAGACAAGAAAAGTCAAATTAACCCTTCAGCCTTTGCGGCCTCTTCTGGATCTTCATTTCTGTGGATTACCCTCAAAAGTGCTCTAATCATTGGCTCCGGATTTTCTCTCTGGAATATATTTCTTCCAACAACTGCTCCGCTTCCTCCAGCTTCAATAACTTCCCAGACGAGCTTTAGGAAATCAAGAGGATTATCCGTCTTTGCCCCACCACTTAAGAGAACCGGAACGCCTGAAGCGGCGTCAACAACTTTGGCAAATGTTTCTCTTGACCCAGTCCAGTAAGTTTTAATCATATCCGCTCCCATCTCTGCAGCAGCCCTTGCTCCATACATAACAACTCTATAGTCCTCTTTCTTGCCGTATTTTTCATTAATGTACGGTCCCCTAGGATAGGCAAACTGCACAACAGGGTAACCTAAATCGTGAGCGTAGCTTGCTATCTCCGCAAACTGTCTCATCATTGCTCCCTCATATGGACTTCCCCAGTAAACCGTTGCTGCTACGGCATCGGCTCCAAGTTTAATCGCATCTTCAACAAACCCAAGTTGATCTTGCATAAGCCACTCTTCCTTTGGTCTGAGCTCTGTTTTGCTGGTGAGCTTTACCATCAAACCGACATCTTTACCGACAAGTTCTTCCCCGGCTATTCTCGCTATCCCTGGGAGCATCATCACGCCGTCTACTCCAGCCCTAACAACTTTTCTAATTATGACTCTTGGGTTGATGTGTTCCCAGTGTTCTTCGAAATCCATTGGGCCGTGCTCAAACCCGTGATCCATTGCAAAAATCAAAGCCCTCCCATTCCTTCTAAAAAATCTCCTAAGTCTTCTTTTAATCCCAATGTTGTTGTATGCCTCCACACTACTCACCTCTAGTGATACATTGCTGACAAATAATTTAAACTTATCGTTAAAACTAAATACTTCAATTGTCGAAATTCATTTCGGTGAAACAAAAATGTTCGGACTCAACACTAAGATCATTGGAAGGAGGGTGATATACTTTCAGGAGATAGATTCAACCAATGAATATGCTAAACGGATAGCCCTCAATGAGGAAGAGGGAACCATAATAGTGGCTGACACTCAAAACAGCGGCTATGGTAGGAACTCCAGAAGCTGGGCATCCCCTAAAGGCGGGCTGTGGATGAGTGTGATATTAAAACCAAAAACTACACCGGAACACATAGTTAAAACTGTTTTTCTCGGAGCAGTAGCCGTTGTTGAAACCCTGGAGCGATTTGGAATAGATGCAAGGATAAAGTGGCCTAACGATGTCCTTGTAAACGAAAAAAAGATATGTGGTATCTTAACCGAAGGGAGCTTTTCGGAGAAGGAGGTTTACTACATTATCTTGGGCATAGGATTAAACGTCAACAACCCAATCCCAGAGGAACTTGTGGGCATCTCAACATCAATAAGCAAAGTTTTAGGAGTGCGGATTCCCACAGAAGAGGTGTTTAAAATCCTTGTGGAGCGGTTGGAGCACTGGTATGGAGAGTTCCTCAAGGGAAATGACGAGAAGATACTCCAAAAATGGAGGGAGAAGGCACTCTTAGGCAGAAATGTCAAAATAATAATGGAAGATAAGGAGATTGGAGGAAAGGCTCTGGATATTGATGAACTCGGTGCATTAATCTTGGAGCTTGAGGACGGGAGAAGAGAGAAAATTCTCTATGGAGATGTATCATTGAGGTTTGAATAGTCTTTTCTTTTTTGCATTCTTTTAGAAAAACAAAAAAGGTTATATATCCCAGCACGTACAAAACAAATGTACAAAATCTATCAGCAATGGACCAAGATGTAATCTCAATTTCCGGGGGGTGAACTCAGTGGGCTGTTTCATAGGTAGTGATAAATGGAACTTTTGAATTCTTTTGTTTTCCGGGGCGTGTTTATAGTAACCTTTATTAGGGTTTTTGCTGAATTCTTTCGGGTGGTTGTCGTGATCCCCAGATGGGATCACAGACTCA
>LGET01000006.1 GCA_001507935.1 Thermococcales archaeon 44_46 | reverse complement strand
GGCAGCATTTTTGAACTAAGCTCAAAGAAAAAAGCCGTAAACTACAACGACGTGCTTCCGAGAAGATGGGAGCACTACCATGAGGTTCCGGAAGCCGCTACACCAGAGGAGGAAAGCGAAGAAGGTGTTGCAAGCATACATGAGCTCGGAAAGCAAATTCCAGAGGAGATAAAGAGAGAGCTTGCCTATGACTGGCAACTAAGGGCTATTTTGCAAGACCACTTCATCAAACCAGAAGAAACTCTCGACAACTATCGCCTTGTAAAGTACCACGAGCTCGGTGATTTCGTTAACCAGCCCTACGAGTATGAGATGATAGAAAACGGAGTAAAGCTGTGGCGTGAAGGAGGCGTTTATGCAGAGGAAAAAATCCCTGCAAGGGTAGAGAAGAAAATAGAACTAACGGAAGACGGCTTCATTGCAAAGTACAGAGTCTTGCTTGAAAAACCCTACAAAGCTCTCTTCGGAGTAGAGATTAACCTAGCAGTACACAGCGTTATGGAAAAGCCAGAAGAGTTTGAAGCAAAAGAGTTTGAAGTGAATGACCCATACGGCATTGGAAAAGTCAGGATAGAGCTCGACAAGGCTGCAAAGGTTTGGAAGTTCCCGATAAAAACGCTCAGCCAGAGTGAGGCCGGATGGGACTTCATACAGCAGGGAGTAAGCTATACAATGCTTTTCCCAATCGAAAAGGAGTTAGAGTTCACGGTAAGGTTCAGGGAGCTTTGACCTTTCTTTTCTATTATACCTCAGATAGGGAGGCCTCCATCATCCATCAGGGCCCGAAAGGTTCTTCATCATCGGTATTGGCTATTTTAAGGGTGACGGGCTCTTCCAGACCCCAGAATTTACAGAAGGAGCATTTTTCTCCCTGCGCAGGCATTCCACAGAGCTTACATTCCTTGAGCTCTATCTCCCTAAGCTCGGCCTCAAATAAGTGTCTTTTCCTCAGGTAGCCCTTGACAAAGTTTATCTTAGTCCCGGGTCTTTTTTCTTCCATTTCGTTCAAAATTTCCTTGTACTCTATTGTCGTAGCTCCTCTCGCATGGGGGCATTCATCAACTATATACTCCAACCCCACTGCGAGGGCATATGCCACAACTTCCCTCTCGGTGAGCTCGTAGAGGGGCTTGACCTTTCTTACAAACTTCCCCTCTCCCGGTAAAACCGGCCCCTGCTTCGCAAGGTATTCAGTATTCCAGTTCATGAGGTTGGAGAATATAAAGCTCGCCTCATCATCCAGGTTATGGCCCGTTGCAATGACGTCAAAGCCGTTGTCATAGGCAAACTTGTTGAAGAGATACCTCTTCGTAAGGCCACAGTAGGAACAGGTGGGTCTTCTCGTTCTCACCTCGCCGATTCCTTTTCCAAGAAGCTCCCTAACGTTAACCACGTGAAGAGGGGCACCTATAATCCTGCACTGTTCCCTAGCATATTGCTCACTTTTTTCTGAATACTCCCCTATGCCAAGGTTTATATGTAGACATTCCACATTGTAACCGAGCTTCTTTAGAACGTAAGCCGTTACTGCGGAATCCTTTCCCCCGCTAATAACCACAAGGACTTTTTCATCCGGCTTGAGGAGTTTGTATTTCTCGATTGTCCTCTTGACTTTCCTCTCAAAATACTCCACAAAGTGATCAGCGCAAAGATACATTTTTGGATAATGGAGTTTTATAAACGCTTTCTCTCCACAAACTCTGCACCTCATGATCTCACCAGAATGAGAAAAAGAAGAACAAATTTAAACCTTTGCATTCATGCCTCCAAACTCTCAACAGCTTTCTTCCAGTTACCTGGCTTTTTGAAGCTCCTCTCCGTGTAGAGGCCTTCCTTGATCAATATTCCTCTCGCTGCCAAAAGGCCCGTGGCTGCGGCATTGACTATATCCCTGCTCAACCCAGCTCCATCACCTGCGGCAAATATGTTCTCTATGCTGGTTTCAAGAAGATCATTAACTTCAACCTGCATTGCATAGTACTTTATCTCTGGAGCGTAGAGCAAGGTGTGGTCGCTTGCAACACCGGGGATTACCTTATCAAGCTTTTCAAGTCCCTCAATTATGTTCGTCACAACTCTGTGGGGCAATGCCATCGCTATATCTCCCGGAGTAACGTGCTTTAATGTTGGTTCAACGTCGCTCTTCCTGATTCTGCTCCATGTGCTCCTTCTTCCCCTCTTCAAATCCCCAAGTCTCTGAAGTATTGGCCGTCCTCCCCCGATGGTGGTTGCGAGCTGTGCTATGCTCTTGCCGTATGCTGTTGTATCCTCAACCGGCTCGGTTAGCTCTATTCTTGTGAGAAACGCAAAGTTTGTATTGTTGCTCTTTTTGTCTCTCATGGAGTGGCCGTTTACGCCAACGTAGCCGTCATATTTTTCTTCGACAACAAAGCCGTTTGGATTGGTGCAGAAAGTCCTCACAAAATCATCGTAAGTGTCTGTGTATATGTGGAACTTCGGGTCGTGGTTTATCCTCGTTATGGGCTCCATTATTATGGCTGGAACTTCAACCCTAACACCCACGTCTATTGGGCCGTGTCTGGCATTTAGCCCAATCTTTTGAGCAACGTCGTGGAACCACTCCGCCCCCCCTCTGCCGGGGGCGACTATTATGTATTTGGACTTTACTGTGAAGATATCTTTTCCTTTTCTCGCTATGACCTCACCCTTTCTGAACTCCTCGACCTTCGTCCACAAGATAAACCTTACGCCTTTGGCTTCTAAGTAGTCTTTAATGCTCTTTATGACTTCTTTTGTGTGGTCTGAACCGATATGGCGCTGAATTATTGGTATGAACTTTACCCCAGCTTGAGCGGCTCTTCTTTCCCATTTCCTGATTTCGTCTTCGTTGCCCTTATAAACGCCCTTAGGAGCTCCGTGCCTCAAGAAAATCTGGTCAACTTCCCACACAAGCTGCCAGGAATAGTTCTCATCTTTTGTAAGGTCAGTCAAGTTTCCCCCGATGTCAGGTCGTAGGTTTATGGTTCCATCACTAAGTCCACCAGCGCCACCAACCCCACTCATTATGTGGCAGGGCTTACACTCAATGCAGTAGCCGAGTTCGTCCATCGGGCATGTTCTCTGCTCTATGTCTCCACCTTCGTCAAAAACTGCAATTTTCAAATTGCTTTTTTCTGCAAGCTCATAAGCCGCAAAAAGACCTGCTGGGCCAGCACCTATTATAACAACATCAAACCTTTCCTCAGAACTCATATTTCCCTTGCCGATATTTTGGAGTAGTTATCTTATAAACTTTTTGCCTGATACAAGGCTAAGACAAGTCCTCGTTCTTTAGGTTTTTGCTCTATATGTGTACATAGAGATTTCGTGAAAAGATTCTGCTGTAGAGTGGAGAAAATTTTAAGTGGAAATCAAACAAAAATTATAGGGGGTAAATGTGAACGACCCTTTTCCAAGCAAACCTCAAAACGTGAAAAATAAAAAGATATCGATAATCATTGGCAAAAAACGACATATAATGCTTCAAAGAAAAGAAGAGCTAAGCCACAACATCAGGTACATCTCTAAAGTCCCGGTCAAGCTTGTTATGGACAGGGAATTTTTGACAGTACATCCCGAGGACCCCCTAACAGTCCTAATTGACAAATTCACAAGCGAAGAGACTTCTGCCGTAGTTGTGGGCGAAGATGGGAGGCTCCTCGGGTTCATAACGATGAAAGACCTTCTGCACTTTTTTACAACACCGAGAAGATATTCAGTCGTTGGCTTAGGCTTACTGAAAAAATACACTTTAACCCGCGCTTCCAGAGTAGAGGACATAATGGTGAGGAAGCCCATAACCATTCATGTAGATGACAACCTCGGGCATGCTATTAAACTCATGACGGAGACCGGGAAGCACCATCTGCCCGTAATAGATGATAACAAAAAGGTTCATGGCTTACTGGAAGTTAAAGACATAGTACGGCTTATTAGGATTGTCGCGCTTTAATCAGCGGGAGATGATAGCATGGACGTGTTCCTCGAACTTGCAGTTATCCTAATAGTTGCCAAAGTGTTTGGATATCTAGCAACAAAAATAAAAATGCCCGGGGCTCTCGGTCAGCTTATTGGGGGAATACTTATTGGTCCCTCCATTCTCAACATAGTAAGTTATTCCGAAGGAGTTCATTTAATAAGTGAGATGGGAGTGATTTTGTTACTCTTTCTTGCCGGTCTCGAAACGGATGTTGAAGAATTCAAGAGCGTTGGAGTGCCCGCTTTTCTTATTGCCAGTGGTGGAGTTGTAGTTCCTTTCATGATGGGCTATTACATATCAAAATGGTTTGGATATGGGAGAACCGAAGCTCTGTTTCTGGGAAGTGTTTTAACAGCCACAAGCGTTGGGTTAACTGCTAGTATATTGATGGAGATGAAAAAGCTCCGCACGAAGGAAGGAACTGCTATTTTAGCTGGTGCTGTCGTTGATGATGTCCTTGGAATTATAGTACTCACAGCCCTGATTGCCATGCACAGAAAGGGACATGTCTACATAGAAGACTTGGGAATTTTAATTGGTGAAATAGCAGTGTTCTTTATAGTGAGCTGGCTTGTTGGAAAACCTGTTGTCAAAGAGGTTCTGCTACTTTCAGAAAGGATCGATTTGCCGGAAACCTTAACAGCATTTGCCCTCGCGGTAACCCTCATTTTTGCATACATAGCCGAGCAGTTTAAGATAGCAGGGATAACCGGGGCGTATTTAGCGGGAGTATTGATAGCACAAACGGACGAAGCAAAGAGAATAACTGACAGAATGATAACTATCTCTTATTCCCTCTTCGTTCCTGTTTTTCTTGTGGGGATTGGAATAAAGACTGACGTAGAGATTCTCCTCCATACAGGGATGTTTGCAATTCTGTATTCAATAATAGCAATAATAGGAAAGATTGCGGGATGCGGAGTTGGTGCATTAATAGCTAGATTTAAACCTAAAGAAGCCCTCAGGGTTGGTGTTGGGATGATTCCCAGAATGGAAGTTGCGCTGATTATGGCGAACGTTGCCCTTACCGAGGGTATTTTTGACAAAGGGATATTCTCAATTCCCGTTACAATGGTAATCCTGACAACGTTTGTAACTCCCCCACTCTTGAAGTGGGTGTTCTCGAGGGACTAGTATGGAAACGCTCCTCATGCTGGCATTGATGCTGGCTACAGCAAAGCTCCTTGGGTGGGTATTTGAAAGACTAGGCCAGCCCATTGTTCTCGGCCAGATTCTTGGAGGCTTGATTATAGGAATTTTTGCAGAGAGTACTGAGATAGTCAGGGAGTTTTCAAACCTTGGAGTTCTGTTACTTCTATTCCTCGCGGGAATAGAAAGCGATCTGCAGGAGTTTAGAAGGGTTGGAAGACCGAGTATCCTCGTTGCTGGAATTGGGGTGCTCTTTGCGTTTATATTGGGATTCCTAATAGCATACCCATTTGCTGGATTTCAAGAAGCTTTGCTCTACGGTGCATTGATAACTCCAACAAGCGTCAGCATAACCGTAAGGGTTCTAATGGAACTTAGAAGGCTCAGAACAAGAGAAGGCACAACTATTCTGGCAGCCGCGGTTGTTGATGATGTCCTTGGGATTCTCATTCTCACAATGGTCATTTCACTTTTGCGTGAAGGCAGTATAGACTACAGAACTATTATGGAGATTATTGTAGAAGTAAGCGGTTTTCTGGCGATATTCCTTTACCTCGGCCCCATATTTGCGGAAAAGGCTTTTAAGAGAATTTCACGTATAGATTTGCCCGAATCAACGACTGCATTTGCAATTGTGTTTTTGATACTCTTTGCCTATATGGCCGAACACCTAAATCTGGCGTCCATCTTAGGGGCGTATATGGTAGGTCTCACTATAGGGCAGACAAGCTACAAAAAACAGGTTGAAGACCATGTAAGTATTTTGGGTTATTCTTTGTTCATACCCATCTTTTTTGTTGAGGTCGGCATGAGAATCGAACTGACCTATGTATTTCACGCAAGCATCTTTGCAATTCTCTATACTGCTATCGCGGTAGTAAGTAAAATAATTGGATGTGGCCTTGGAGCATATTTAGCGGGCTTTGACATCAAAACCTCTTTGCGAATAGGTATCGGAATGATTCCAAGGCTTGGGGTGGAGCTTGCCATGCTAACCATAGCACTTTCAAGTGGAGTTATTGGTTCAGAGGCACTGACTATAGCAATCTTCATGGTATTTGTAACAACTATGTTAACACCTCCTTTGCTTAAATTGGCATATAAGCACTGACTAATTGAACTTATGAAAGTCAAAGATGAGTTCTTTGGAACTTTTGAAAGAAAAACTATTATATTTTAAAAGACATAACTACCTCCAGGTGAATCTTGTGGTGTATGCACTCATTAAGGAGGAGATATCAAACGGGAAGCTGATAGATGTGGTGGTGCTGATAGGAGATAAAGAAAGGATAAACGAATTCATTTATGAAAACATTCATAAATTCTACAAAGAAGGAGGGAGCTTTCTAAAGCGGAAAGAAACAGAGGATAGGCTCTATGAAGTATGGGAGCTCCAAAAACCGGATGGAGATATCATTGAGTTACGATTTTATGTATTCGGGGACGAAAACATAGACTCCATCAGTATAATTAAATGAGAATTGGTGCGGTGGCCGGGATTTGAACCCGGGTCACCGGCTTGGGAGGCCGGTGTCCTAGACCAGGCTAGACTACCACCGCTCAAGAGAAATAATGAGAAAAGGGTTTAAAAGCTTTACTTTAAGCGCTCTAGAATTATAGCAGGACAAACCTTTGTAACACCGTCAATTTTTCCGATTTTGTTTGACATTATATCCGCGAGATCCTCCCCGTCTTTTGCCCATATTTCCGCCATTATCATGTGATCGCCACTTGAAAGATAAAGCTCCTTAACAAACTCGAATTCTTTCAATTTGCTGGCAACCTCAAACAGCTTTTCTGGCTTTGTGTCAACTCCAGTCAGGCTTATCAAATTATATCCAAGCTTTTGGGGGTTTACTTTGATTGTATACTGCTGGATTATACCCTTCTCTTCAAGAGCCCTAACCCGCTTTCTTACAGCTGTCTCACTTATACCCAACACCTTGGCTATTTCCGTGAAAGGTGTCCTCGCATCCTTTGTCAGCATCTCAATTATAACCCTATCTTTTTCGTCTAACATACATCTCACCTCATTGTTATTTTGTCGAAACATATATATTAACTTTTTGAACTCTAAAGTTCTCCCTTCAAACTTAGTTTTGCTATGAGCTCAACATGTGGAGTATGGGGAAACATGTCGAGTCCAATTATGCTCTCCAGAGAATACCTCTCTTTAAGCTTTTCTACGTTCTCAGCAAAAGTTTTTGGGTTGCAGGAGACGTAGACCAGATTCTCTGGTGAATCCTTCAAAATCTTTCTTATGAGCTTTGGATGCAAACCTGCCCTCGGAGGATCTACTATAACGGTGTCGTAAATGCCAAGGTTTTCAACATCTTTATCTGCACCAACTCTAAATTCAGCCTCAACATTGTTTATTTCAGCATTTTTCTTTGCCATACCAACTGCGAAGGGGTTTATCTCAACGCCCTCTACTTTGAACCCCCTCTTGGCAAGGTATATTCCAAAGGTCCCCACACCAGAATATAGGTCGAGAACTTTTTCACCCTCAACGAATTCAGCTGCATTTTTTAGAAGGTTGACAGCTTGATATGAGTTTGTCTGGAAAAATGAGTTCGGGTGAATCAGGTAAACAACATCGTCAAGCTTTTCTCTGATGAACTCATTTCCCCAATTTTTCTTGGGCTCTCCGTAGGACACATCACTCTTACTATCGTTAATACTCCAGTAAAGGGAATCAGCAAAATCAAAATACTGACTTATTTCTTCGGGCAACTCTCCAGAAGAAGTTACCAAGTTCACCATTAGGTCTCCTGTAAATTTTCCCTCCCTGAGCACAATATATCTTAAAAATCCCTCACTCTTTTTCAAATCCCAAAGCTGAATTCCAAAATCCTCCACAAACTCCCTCAGAGCACTCAGGGCAGTCCTGCTCTTTCCCCCAAACACTTTGCATTCCTCAATTTCAACAACATCCCACCAGCTCCCCCTCCTTCTAAACCCTATTCCATTCGTCGTCGTTGCAACGTCAATTCTGTTTCTATGCCCGTAGATTTTTGGAGAGGGAAGCACTTCAACCTCAACCTTGAGAAGACGGGCAAGTTTCTCTTCTTTAAACTGGATCTGTTCCTCATAGGGGACGTGTTGGAGCAAACAACCCCCGCATTGCCCGAAATGTGGGCAAACCGGCTCTACCCTATTTGGAGAAAGTTCAACTATCTCGTAGTCATGGGCAACGAGCTTTTTCTTCTCCCTGTGCCATCCTTTAATTTCAACAACATCACCTGGAGAAGTGAATGGGACAAGTATATTCTTTTTCCCGACCTTTACTTCCCCAAATCCTTCCTCACTTAGCCTTTCTATCTTCGCTCTCATGGTTCAATGTTTTTGGGATGTATATAAAAAGATGCCGCTCAAGTTTAGAAGAATTTCTAAAATATCTTGTCACCGTGCCAACCGGTATGGGACAACCCTTATTAGGGATGAGAGAGTAATATTAATGGTGTTTTCGTGATGGTTGTCAGAAAGGATGTTGTATATAAACTTCTTGCAACCAAGAAAAAAGCCATTTCTCTGCAGAAGTTGAGCGAAGAGCTCGAAACCCCCACTTCTTACCTTTTGAACACCTTAAAACATCTAGAGTCCGAAGGGCTTGTTGAAATATCCTTCGGGGAGAAAAAAGCTACAATAATGGTAAAAGCAAAAACTATCGAAGATTATTTTTAATCCCTTCCCTGCTTTTCTTTATATTTGAGCAGCTCTCCTACTGTCACAAGAGGTATCAGCTGGTAACCTTCTTTTAATAGGGCTTCCTTTGCACCTTCCTCCCTATCGACCACCACCATAATTGCAATCACTTCAGCCCCTTCTTTCTCTAAGACTTTTGCAGCTCTTAAAACGCTATTTCCCGTCGTTGTAACGTCTTCAACTAAGAGAACCCTGTCTCCAGATTCCACTACCCCCTCAATCTGCCTCCCTGTCCCGTAGCTTTTTTTCTCTTTACGCACTATTAAGAGGGGCTTTTCTGTCTCCAATGCCAACGAAACGGCTATAGGGACAGCTCCAAGTTCCGGCCCGGCTATTTTGGCATACTCAATGCCCAGCTCTTCCGCCTTAGACTTCATAAGGGAAGCAATAAGCTTCAAAGCTTTTGGGTTGGTTATCAGCTTTTTGATGTTTATGTAATAGTTACTTTCTTTTCCAGAGCTCAGAATGAAGTGGCCGAACTCTATGGCTTTCTCTTTGAATATCATCTCAATTAGTTGGCCTTTTTCCTTTAACATCTCCATGTAAATCACCTTCTCTTACCCTAGACATATTAAACAAAAAATTTATAAATCTTTGCAGAGTTAATTTGGTCGGGCTTTATGCGGTTTCAAGATGTGATTAGCATAGATGATTTTAGAAAAGAAGACATAGACTATGTTTTGAAGGTTGCAGAAAGACTCGAAGAGGAGCTCAAGAGAGAAGGAACCCTTAAATACGCAAAGGGAAAAATTCTGGCAACTCTTTTCTTTGAGCCGTCAACAAGGACAAGGCTGAGCTTTGAAAGCGCAATGCACAGACTTGGCGGAGCAGTTATAGGGTTTGCTGAGGCATCAAGCACAAGCGTCAAAAAGGGAGAAAGTCTAATTGACACAATAAGGACCGTAGAAAACTATGCAGACGTAATAGTCATAAGGCATCCGCGAGAAGGGGCAGCAAGGTTGGCCGCTGAGGTTGCGGAAGTGCCGGTGATAAACGCCGGAGATGGGGCAAATCAGCACCCCACGCAAACCCTGCTTGACCTCTACACAATCAAAAGAGAATTCGGAAAAATAGACGGGCTCAACATTGCTCTTCTTGGAGATCTCAAGTATGGAAGAACCGTGCATAGCCTGGCAAAAGCTCTCTCCTACTACAACGTCAGGCTTTACTTTGTAGCGCCTAAGGGCTTGGAGATGCCAAGGCACATAGTTGAAGAAATATCAAACAAAGTTGAAATAGTGGAAACCAGCGATCTGGGGGCTGTAATCTCTGAAGTTGATGTGCTATACGCAACGAGAATTCAGAAAGAGAGGTTCCCGGATCCAGAGGAGTACAACAAAATAAAGGGCTCGTACAGAGTAGATTTGAAAGTTCTTGAGATGGCCAAAGATACGCTAAAGGTAATGCACCCATTGCCGAGGGTTGACGAGATATCCTATGAAGTGGACAACACAAAGCATTCCGCGTACTTCAGGCAGGTATGGAGCGGGGTTCCGGTGAGAATGGCTCTTCTCGGCATCGTCCTGGGGGTGGTAGAATGAAGGAGCTGAAGGTCTCAGCGATCAACAAAGGGACCGTTATAGACCATATTCCGGCCGGCAGAGGTCTGAAGGTTCTTGAAATCCTAAACTTGCCAGAAGACAGCACAATACTCGTAGCAATAAACGTGAGAAGCGAAAAACTTGGGAAGAAAGACATCATAAAAGTTGAAGGAAAAATACTGAGCGAGGAAGAGGTTAACAAAATAGCCCTCATAGCCCCGAGTGCCACCGTGAACATAATAGATAACTGGGAAGTCGTAGAGAAGAGAAATGTTGAAGTGCCGGATGAGATAGTTGGAATAATCAACTGTGCAAACCCCAACTGCATAACACACTACGAAGAGGTAAAGCCAAAGTTCAAAGTAATCTCAAAGAGGCCGCTCAAGCTGAAATGCTACTACTGTGAGAGGACAATGGAAGAGGACACTGTGCTTAAAAATCTGCTGTGATGGTCAAAATGATTATCAAAGGAGAAATACTCTCAAAGAGCTTCAAGGGAAAAGGCTACATAGTAGTCAAGGACGGGCTAATCAGAAGCGTTCAGCGGGAGAAACCGGGAGAGGTAGACATCGATGCAGAAGACAAACTTATTATCCCCGGACTAATAGACATGCACGCACATTTTCGAGAGCCGGGATATGAGCACAGAGAAACAATAGAGAGCGGGTCAAGAGCGGCAGTTCACGGAGGTGTTACTACTGTTGCCCTCATGCCAAACACAAATCCTTCCATGGACAGTGTTGAAGTAATAGAATACGTAAAAGAAAAGGCGAAGAAAATAGGACTCATTGATACACTTCCCGTAGGGGCAATCACAAAAGGCAGAAATGGAAGAGAGCTCACGGACTTTGAGAAACTTGCCGAACATGTTGTGGGCTTTAGCGACGATGGGACAACACCTCAAAGCTTTAAGGTATTCTTGAACGCTGCAAAACGTGCAAAAAAAGTAAACCGGCCAATTTTAGACCACGCGGAGATAACAGAGCTCTCAGGAGGCAGCATGAGAGAGGGGAAATTTTCAAGGCTTTACAGCATAAGCGGGATTCCTGACATAGCAGAATCAATCGCCGTTGCGAGAGATGTAGAGGTAGCGAGGTACACAGGGGCTCATATCCACATACAGCACCTCTCGACAAAAGCTTCCGTAGAGATAGTCAGAGAAGGAAAGAGACAGGGGATTCCAGTGACTGCTGAAGTTACCCACCACCATCTCCTTTTTAAGGACGAAGACCTGAAAGACCGCTCCCCGTTCAAAAAAGTCAACCCACCCCTGCCAAGAGAAGAGGATCAGGAAGAACTTATAAGAGGGCTCCTTGATGGTACAATCGATATAATAGTCACCGATCACGCTCCTTATTCTCCTGAAGAAAAGAGCGTGGACATTGAAAAAGCTCCCTTCGGAATAAGCGGCATTGAGACCCTGCTCTCGTCTTTGTTGCTGATAGCAGAAAAACATGAAATAAGCTTTGAGATCCTTCTGGAAAAAGTCACCTACAGCCCTGCAAATCTCTTTAACATCCCCCTAAAAGGAGATATAAGAGAAGGCTACATGGCGGACTTAGTTACCCTAGAGCCGGACAAAGAGTGGAGAGTCACAGAAAAAAGCTTGTTCTCAAAAGGTAAGAATACTCCATTCCTCAGGAGAAAGCTCCCGGGAGTAGTTGAGATGACAATTAAGGAAGGCAAAATCGTCTATCGGAGGGATAACGTTTGATTGAAGCTGAGCTTATAGAAAAGAGAACAGCAAAAGATTATGGGCTCTTTAAGTTTAAGCTGAAAGAGAAGCTAAAAGACCCAGATGCCGGGCAGTTTGTAATGCTGAAATCCCCCGATGAGCCAATCCTTGCAAAACCTTTCTCTATATACTCCTACAAAAACAGAAAACTCACACTGTTCATAAAGCGCGTTGGACGGCTGACTGGAAAGGTATTCTCCAGCCCCATAGGGGAGGTATTTTACGTAAGGGGGCCCTATGGGATACCTTACATCAAGAAAATCGATAGAGACAAAAAGTACATCCTGATTGGGGGCGGAAGTGGGGTAGCCCCTCTAAACTTCTTTTCAGAGCTTTATCCAGAGCTCGTTTATAAAAAGCTCTACGGGTTCAAGGGAAGATACATAAGGGAGCTCTTTGAAGAGCAGTCATCCCTTGTAATAGAAGAAGAAAGTGGAAAAACCGTCGTTGATGTGCTGAGGGAAGTTTATTCAGAAGGGTTAGGAGTCCTGGCCTGTGGCCCAATCCCTATGCTGAAGACCCTCCCGCCCGGTTCGTACGTCTCCCTTGAGAGCGTAATGGGGTGTGGAATCGGAACATGCAAAAGCTGCGCCGTAAAAACAAAAGAGGGCATTAAGATGGTATGCAAGGACGGGCCACTCTTTAGAAAGGAGGAGATACAATGGGAGTGGATTTGAGCGTCGAGGTACTAGGGTTAAAGTTCAAAAATCCACTTGTGCTTGCTTCTGGGCCGGCAGGGTTTGGCTTTGAGCTCCAGCAGTATTTGGATATCTCGAAAGTAGGTGCAATAACACTGAAGACTGTCACTCTCAACCCAAGAGAGGGAAACGCCCCTCCAAGGCTTGTCGATACCCACGGCGGGATAATAAATTCCATAGGCCTGCAAAATCCCGGCATCGAGGAGTTTGTAAACATCATCGCTCCCAAACTTAAGGAGATTAGAACAATAAAAATCGGAAGCATCGCCGGGTTCACCATAGAGGAATGGAAAATCCTGGGAGAGAAAATGGACAAAATTAAGGATATCAAGGCCATCGAGCTGGACCTCTCATGCCCCAACGTGGAAGGAAAGAAAATCTGGGCCAAAGATGAGGAACTTACTCAGGAAGCGATAAAGGCCGTAAGAGAATCGACGGATAAGCCAATAATAGCCAAGCTAGCCCCCGACGTTACGGATATAGTGAAGGTAGCAAAGAAAGCAGTAAATGCTGGTGCCGATGCTCTGAGCCTCGGGAACACCATAGAAGCTATGAGGATAAACATTGAAACCGGACTACCTGTCCTCAAACTCAAAACTGGTGGCTTAAGCGGTCCTTCGATAAAGCCTATTACTCTTGCGAGAGTCTTCAGAGTGGCTGAAGCCTTAGAGATTCCGATCATAGGGATCGGTGGAGTCATGAACTGGCAGGACGCTTTGGAATATGCAATGGCCGGCGCATCTCTTGTAGGAATAGGGACGGCCATTATGGTAAATCCCCAAGCCCCACTTGAAATTTTGCAGGGCATTGAAAGCTTTCTGAGGCAAAAAGGAGTTGAGAAGTTTGAAGACATCATCGGAATAGCCCACAGGGGTGGATTCTGATGTTTATTAAGAAGTATAGAAAAGCGAGGGACAAGAACTCGTCAATTTTGGTAGTTGGTCTTGACAGCGACCCCGGAAAAATCAAGGGGTCTAAAAGTGTGGTGGAGTTCAACGAACACATTATAAAAGAAACGGCTGACTTGGTATGCGGGTACAAGATAAACATTGCATTCTACGAAAAGCTCGGATGGGAGGGATACATGGCACTTGAAGAGACAATAGAGCTCATAAAAAACGAGACAAACCTGCCAGTAATACTGGACGCCAAAAGAGGCGATATCGGGAACACTGCAAGGGCTTATGCTAAAGCCTATTTCGATAGACTGGGTGTTGATTCAGTAACCGTCAATCCATACATGGGGAGAGACGCCATAATACCGTTTTTGGAGAAGGGACATGCTTTTATTCTGCTCTTGACTAGCAACGAATCGATAGGGGATGTAGAGCTCCACGTCTATCCAAGAGTTCTCGAACTTGCAAAAGAGCTTGAAAAAAGCTATCCAGAAAGGGTTGGCATAGTGGTGGGTGCAACAAGAAAAGACCATATAAGCAAAATTTCTAATGCGAGTGGAGATCTTTCATGGCTGATTCCCGGTATTGGAGCACAGGGAGGAGATCCAGAAGTTCTCAAAGAACTGAAGAGAAGAGATGTCGTGGTTAACGTTTCAAGAGCCATCATATTTGCAGAGAACGTGAGAAAGAAAGCAGCGGAGTTCAGAGAGCTGCTGGCAAGGCAGTATTTCGATTAGAGATACCCCAATTTCCCCAAAATATGCAAAATTCCCTCAGCAGCACCTTCCCCATATGGCTTGCTTGTTACATAATCCGCTTCTTTTTTAACACTCTCTGGAGCTTGAGCCACGGCAATTCTGTAACCCACTACCCTAAAGGCATCGAGATCGTTTTCACCGTCTCCAATGTGGGCCACTTCTTTCGGACTTATGCCTAAAAGCTCACAGGCTTTTTTTATCCCTTCGCCTTTGTTTACGTGAGGCTGCTTTATGTGTATGGCATATCCACTGTCCACCGCTACAAGGTTCAAGCCGAGTTCCTTTATAATCTCCCTAACCGCCTCAACTGGAACCGTTCTTTTTATCACAAGTCCTGCCCTTCTTTCACCAAATCTCATTGTATCGCTCATCTCCGCTTGAGGATAGCGTTTTTTGAGCTCGCTCCAGAGAATCATAGAATCTCCCATATCTCCAAGAAAAATCCTGTTGTTTTGCTTATCCCCAATAACTCCTCCATCCTCCGCAATAAACGGACCGCTTGTCCCTATTAAGATGCTTGCCGCGTAGGCAAAGCACGCACTGTTTCCAGTAACAAGCATAACAGGCACCCCAAGCCTTTCCGCGAGCCTAATGGCTTCCAATGCCTTCTCGTGGAGCCTCCTATCGGGGTAAGTTATAGTCCCATCAATATCCACCGATATTGCCCTTATCATCTTCATCCCCTCAATGATCCTTCATAATTTCTCTCATCACGCTCGTAGCGTAAACGCCCTTGGGCAGGAAGAATCGGAATATAAGCCCCTCCTCAAACGTTCTGTACCTGAACATCTTGGGTTTTATTAAAAGCTCCCTCCTTCCTCCGGGCTCTGCCAATATCTTAAGGTGTTTCATCTTGAACTCTTCTAAGGTTATTCCTTCTTCCTCCAGAACTTCTCGTTCGATTCTGCCCATTTCCCCATCGGCAAGTCGTGAGGCAAATCCAAAAACAGGCCCTGTGACCATTGCTTCTCCTTGTTTTATCTTTTCATTTACAAAGCGAATGGTTCTCTCGGTAACTTTGAACGTTTTGCTTCTTATGGGAAGCCCTCTTTTTACCTGACAGACAATATCACCGGGAAGTGCTTCATTAAGGGGCAATCCTTCCTCGATTCTTCTTGAAAGAACTTTGTTGAAGAGATAGGACTGGTAGGAGTGGATAAATATCCTCACTATTGGCCTTGGAAGAACTGCAAAGGCTTTTTTCCAGCTTTTTGTTTCCTTATACCTGTAGAGCATAGCCCTCTCATACCTCAAAAAGTTGGGAAACTCTTCTAATGCCTTTTCAACATCCCCGCTTTCCAAAAAGTTCTTCCTAGCTTCATCTCCCATCATATCTCCTGTATACTCCCCTAAAAACTTAAACGCTGCCTCTTCAAACTGTCCCTTTAAAAGAAGCTTCCCCACTTCGTGGTTTATTACCCTTCTCTCACCAAAACGCTGGTATCCAAAGTAGTTTGGGAAGCCGCCTTTGGACTTGAGCTCTGCTAAAATTTCCTTCGTTCGTTCCAAAGCTTTTTCTGGATCTCCAACATCTCTCACGGTTATTTTAAAGTGGTTCCCAACAAGCATGCCAAGCTTCAGGGGCTTTCCATACCCTACAAGTCTTAGGGAGATGTCCTGAATATTTAAGGATTCAGCTCGTTCCTTAACTTCCTCCAGATTGTCAGAGCATATGCTGATGTACTGGTAAGTTACCGCATGCCTATCCTTAGTGCCGGCAAACCCAATCTGCTTATAGTCGATACCAATCCTCTTTGCTATCTCATTCACGGCAGCCATTGTTTCCCAGTTCCGTTTTTTGAGAAGGTATATCAAGCACTCTCTCCCTTTGAAAATGCTCTTTGGGACTTTTTCTTTCACTATAAAATCCTCTGGATAAGTTTTAATTTTCCCCCCTATCCCGGGAGATGAACTCAAATACTTGAACTGAGCAAAAAATTCCTTATAGTCCATTTTCATCACTCACATAAGTTTTAAGTTTCCGGTAACTTTATCAACCATCTCTTCAGGTGCTGGACCAATTGCCAGGCACGTTATCGTTCCCGGGGGAATTTCTGTTAAGCCCGCATCCCTTATCAATGCCGTCGGAAGACCAAGCTTCTCTGCTTGGGCCTTTAGCTCAAAAAGCTCTTTTTCGCTTTCCACTTTTACGACGACTTTTTTCTGGCCCTCGTTGAACCAAGCTTTAAACCACTCCGGTTTTTCTTTGTAAGCCTTAAAAGCAGCTGTAACAGCTCCGTGTGCTACTTGCACCGCTAGTTTTCCTTTGCTGAGCTTTAAATCCGATCTGACTACCATAACCTGTTTATACTTGAACATTTCCCACCCCAAGAACAACAAATAAAAAAGGGTATATAAAGGTTAAGAAAAGACCAAACTTTATGCTTCTTCAGCAGCTTTTTCTTCGGATTTCAATGCTTCCTCTTTCTTTGGAAGTCCTCCAGGCCTTTTCTTTCTCCTTCCAAGCTCTTTAAGTACTTTCTCGTACTTTGATTTGAGGTCGATGTAGTTGTAGGCCAGAACTGCTGAGACTATAACAAACAGAATTGTTAAAATTGACCACCAGTTGACACCCTTTTCTGGCGGTATGTAAGGGGCTGTTATGTTATAGAGCTTTTCAGCGAGTAGCACTCTTGTCTCGTCATCTAATTTTACTAACATTGAGTTTACGTATTGTGGGAGCTCTTCAGGAGATAAATCGACCTTGACTTCCTTTATTGCAGGTGGAAGTGAGTTCACTACTACAAGGTTTCCAAAGTTCTCCTCATGCCAATTGCCGAGTGGGTCTTGGTAAACCAGCACTGCACTTATTATCGCATTGTCTGGCCTTAAAAGTGCATATTCACTCTCTAATGTTTTGGTTTCCCCTGCCTTAAGGTCTCCGACAAAGAGCTCTGTTTCACCGTCAATGCTATCTGGAAGGAGCAGTTTAATTGTAGCGTTTTTTATAAATTCGTATTCTGCATCGTTACCTTCGGCAGATACTGTAAACTTAAGCTTGGCAGTCTTTTCTTGTGTGTGGACATAGGTGCTCCATGTTCCGTTGAACGCTTCTCCACTCAAAGAGAGCTCTGGTAAGCCATAAACAACAATCTGGCTGATAGTATTTGATTTTACGATCTTCTTTTCTCCTGCTTCATTGTAATACTGAACGTTTACTGTATCAAGCTTATAACTCCCTACCTGGGTGGGTTTCAAAGTGTATACTACAACGGGCATTTTTGTGAAGGCATCTAGCATTTTTAGGTTCCAGGTTCCAATTCCGCTTCTGAGCTCAAAGCCGCTTGGTATTGGGGCAACAACATTAACATCAAACGCCTTGCCTTTCCCTTGATTTTCAACGTTGATAAAGACTATAAGTTCATCACCATCAAGTAGAATCTTGGTTGTACTAACACTCAATTCAACCTTTATGTCTGCATCCCTAATTATTGGTTGAACCTCAGAACCTTGAGGAGCATACAACCTGACTTTTGTACGGTTGTAGCTTAACTCCACACTGTTGGGAGGTATTTCTACTCTGATAGGCACTTGGGATAATTGATATCCCGAACCTCCCTTCACATTAAACGTCTTTATTGGTTTGTTATCCTTATCAAAGACACTGAAGCTTGAGTAGTATCCAACAGAATTTAGTCTCAACTTGTAGGTAGTTTGATTGATGTTAAAGGCCAATATTTCGCCAACATAGAGGATATCGTTGTAGATAAGTTCCGTAGGCTCAGCAACTACTTGTTGAGGCGTCTCTTCGCTAACTTGCGCTCTCTTTACCTGAAGTGAAGTTGTTGCATACTCCGGAATGTATATATCAAAATTAACATCCCCGTTGTTTGTAGAACTCTTGAGATCTATGTAGACATATGGGTAGTAAGATATTGTTTTTCCTGAAATCTCAGTGAGTTTATAGGGGACACCATATCCCTTGCCCTCTGCGATAGTCTGGGTAATGCTCTCATAAGGGAGGATTATCTCGAACTTGGCGCTGTCATCATATGCCTCCACTACTTTTATTTTAATCTCTGGCAACCAAGAGGGCAATTGATAAGTTTCTCCTTCATTTATAGTCTTGCTTTCCAATTTTTTCAGCGGAGATTCAATTCTGAGGTAAATGGTTTTTTCATATGATTTTATCCAAGCG
>LGET01000269.1 GCA_001507935.1 Thermococcales archaeon 44_46 | reverse complement strand
GAGCGTCATTTTAGGGAACATACGAGAGAGGTGTGGGAAGTTGGAGAAAAGCTCAACAAAAGTGTTTTAACGGCCGCCGAGTTCTTGGGGAAGAAGCCAAAAGTTTTGGAAATCAAAAAAGGAGCTTAAAAATTAAAAAAATAAGAATATTCTTTGAGTACTTTTCTTAAATATCTACTTACCCTTTCGGGGAAAAAGCACCAAGTTGCTGTAGCATGTTAAGCATATCATATCCGTTCTGGTTATCCGCTACTTTTGGGACTGGTGAAACGGTCGTAGCGGATAACCTTCCCTCCTCCCGTCTTCATTGGAGGGCTTTCGGGGGGAACGGTGACTCCCCACATCTTCCGTTTTTAATCCCCATTCGGGCTTAAAAACCCACATACCGGGGACTGCTACACCATTAACAGTATGCAAAAATGCAAATATAAATTTTGGTTATCAAAAGCAATCAAAAGCTTCAAATGTTATAATCCACAAAACAGCCCTTCAAAGCGGTATATAGCAACTCCTCGGATGGTTACTTGCCTGTTGGTTGGGGGAATGCCCATCATCTCAGCCTTATGGGTTCCAGTGGCTGTCCATCGTTTTACTATTTTGTTGTCTTGGGCAATGATATCTTCAATGGTTACATGAAAGTCCGGAAATACTTTATGGTTAAAGAGCACCCATTCTCTGAACTGTTCAAGAGTTTTGACATTTGGGTTAACAGGGTCATGGTTTACAAAGTTTGGGACATAAAACTTGTCTACTAACTCCACATTTCCCGTGTTCCAGATTTCCTCTACTACTTGCTGGAGAATCTTTTCTTTTTCTGAAGTCATTCTTATCACATCCTTTCATGCTCTTCTGAATGTTATCCCGATGTTGACATCTGGCGGTATCTGATATTCAAAAAATGCTAATTGAGCTGAACTTATTATTGGAGGTATCGGTGTCCAAAGGATATATACCTTTGCATCATGTCAAACTAAAGTAACATTAACTTTACATAAAGAAAAGTTAGAAACATGAAAAGAGAGGCATCACTTCAAAATAATTCTTGCGTCAACGATGACTGCTCCTTCTCCTTCGGGATAAACGAAGACTGGGTTTAGATCCATCTCCTTTATGTAATCCTTGAGGTCATCAACGAGCTGTGAAACTTTCAGCATCATGTCCACGATGGCCTTCATGTCTGCTGGTGGTTCTCCTCTTGCTCCGGCTAGGATTGGGTATCCTTTGATGCTCCTTATCATTTCCCATGCGTCTTTTTCTTCAATTGGGATTATCCTGAACGTCACATCCTTGAGGATCTCGACGAATATTCCACCAAGGCCGAACATTATTGCGTGACCGAACTGTGGGTCCTCAGTGACACCAATGATGATTTCCCTTCCGGGCTTGAGCATTGGGGCTATGAGAACACCAAGAATTTCAGCATCCGGTCTGTACTTCCTTGCGTTCTCGTGTATCTCTTCCCATTTCTTCTTAAGCTCTTCATCGTTCTTTATGTTGAGCATAACGACTTTTGCATCGCTTTTGTGGAGAATCTGTGGAGACATGAGTTTCATGGCAACTGGGTATCCTATTTCGTTTGCGTACTTTATGGCCTCGTCGAGGGTTTTGGCGAGCTTTTCCTCTGGAACTGGCAGACCATAGGCTTTTAAAACCTGCTTTGCTTCGTATTCAACCAAAGCCTTCCTACCTTGAGCCAAGACCTCTTCAATCACTTTCAAAGCTTCTTCTTTCATAATTATCCCCCCAATAATAATGAAATAAGAGCAAATCACTCTTTCTTTAACTTTTCAAGATATTTAGCGTATTGGACTAAACCTGCCAAAGCTCTAACACCTCTTTCCGGCGTCGGATATACGGGAACTCCCTTCTCTTCAAGTATCTTTGCATAGTGTTCTGTCTTCTTACCTCCCATGGCAACTGCGAGTATTGGCTTTTCGCTCTTCTTTGCGTAGTCTGCGAGGATTTCTATTATCTCTTCCTCGTTCAAGAGCGGCACCTGGAAGAGAACGATTACCACTATTGCATCAACGTTTGGATCGTTTACAAAAGCCTCAATTGCGTATTTGTACCTCTGGGCATCGGTATC
>LGET01000268.1 GCA_001507935.1 Thermococcales archaeon 44_46 | reverse complement strand
CCAACTTCTCTTCCGTGACCAATTCCAAGCCCCACGTAACCGTCTCTGTTTCCTACCGCTGCCAGTACCCTGAACCTAACCCTTCTACCGCTGTCAGTCATTCTCACTGTAAGTGCTATGTCAAGTACTTCTTGGTTCTCACGTGCGTTGACTTCTGGGAGTAATACGTCAACAATTTCAGGCTCTTTTATCTGATATCCCTTTCTAAAGACCTCGTGAATGTCAGTGATCTGGCCTTCTTTAACGAGCATACCAAGCTTTGTCCTGGGCTGCCACTCTTCTAAAACCCTCTGAGCGTATTCTTTCCACTCTTGGCTCATGCTCTCACCTTCTCAAATTTCTCAACGATTCTCGCCTTAACCTCTTCAAAGTGCTCGGGAAGCTTTTCAGGTTCGAGCCCCTTAACCAAGTAGCCTCCGAACTGCTTTCTGTACTTCTCTTCGTCCTCTTCCTTAAGCATCTTTGCGTACTCAGCGATGTGTTCCCCTTTAATTCTGTACTCTTCCGGATAGATTTCCTCGCTGTGTGGAACCTCCAATCCCGCATCAACTGCTCCCTTGAGGACCGCAAAGATGCTTGATCCTCTAGTGGGCGGGTGAAGTCCTATGTCAAGGATCGCCTCTTCAATTCCCTTCTCAAGTGCTTTGTATCCTATGAGCAACCCGAGGAGATAAGCGCTTGGAGTATTTCCACCGTGTCCCTTCCATCCAAAATCCCTCATGAGCTCTCTCGTGTGAGCTGAAACGACTGTTTTGTCACCTTTTGGATCATACAGTACTATCTGGGCTATGTGGTGGTTGAGGGTTTTTCTCACAACCAATCTAGGCTTGCCTGATTTAAGGAGTGCAAGCCTCTTGTGATAGTTAGTCTTACCTTCCCTTCTCCTTCTGAATGGAACCCTATATCTTGGTCCGTGTGCCATTTATATCACCTCTTCAATATCCCTTTCTCCTCCATGAACAGATAAAGCTGGTGTTTGTTCTTGAACTGACCACCCTTGGCCCTTATGTAAAGGTTGCGGTATGTGTGTTCGTCAATCTTCTTCTCTGCTTTGAGTTTTCTAAGCTCCTTTCTAAGGGCTCTGATAGTCATAATCCATCTTTCCTTCTTGCCCATTCTTGCAGTCTTCTTACCCTTTCTGCTTCCGTGTCCCCTGTGTCTTCCCTTCTTCCTTGCCTCTTGCCTGAGCTTTGCCCTGTATCTGCTCTGTCCCTTAATTGGCTTTTTCTTGATGACGCCTTCATTGATTAATCTTCTAATGTCCTCTCTTGTGATAGCGGACTTAACATCATCAATTCTTTCAGGGTCTATCCAAACCCTATTCTCGCCACATTTCAAAAGCTCAGCAGCAATCCTTCTCTGCATTTTAAGCATGACCTTCACCTCGCGTTGAGTACCTTAATACCCAATTCCTTGGCTCTCTCAATTATCATGAGTCTCTTCTTCTTTCCGACTGTTCTAGCTATCCTAGCAGCCTGCCTTGTTGGGTCTATCATCTCAAGCTCCTTGACGTTGTGTACCAGTACTTCCTCATAACCGCTTGGGTGGAGCCCGCGAACGGCTTTTGGTGAACTCCATCCGATGCTTGGTGATCTTGCCTTTCCTTTAAGCTTTAGTCTCATCTTGCTGTCTGTTCCCTTGGGTCTTCTCCACTTGGGATCGTTCTTAAACTTAGGAAACCTCCACCATTCTTGCCTAAGAAACCTGGGCTTTTTCCTCTTGAGTTTGGCCCTTATCCTTAAGAGTCTCGCTTTCTCCATTAGTCTCACCTCAGAGCTTTATAGGTTTACCAGCCTTTTCAACAATGTAAATACCATCTTGGAAGACTCTTCTATCTCTACCGGTAACCCTCGTCGCCTGCTCGATGTTTGCCGCAGTTTGACCCACTTTTTCCTTGTCAATTCCCTCTACTATTATTTCGCTACCCATGACTTTTACTGTAACTCCTGGGAGTATCTCGGCAACTCTCGGTGCTTTTTCACCATAGAGGTTTTCGATGTAGACTTTGTCTCCCTGCACTTTGACCGTTATCGGGAAGTGGCTGTAAACAACCTTGAGCTTGTAAGTGAACCCTTCCGTGACACCCTTGATCATGTT
>LGET01000267.1 GCA_001507935.1 Thermococcales archaeon 44_46 | reverse complement strand
CAAACTATTGAGGAATCCACAACGACTCGTCGAGGGTGATTATTACCTTACAAGCGTTTTCATCGTTTGCTAGGCAGAGGTCATACAGCTCTTTCAGGGTTTTCAGCTTATACCTATCGTCCCCATAGAGGGCTTTGATCTCATCTTTGTATCTTGCATTTCTGTAGTCGAGGTAGTAGATAATCTTGTCACTCTTATCACACTTCCCATTTGAGCCCTTGTCCTTTATGCTTATGCCGTATTCGGAGCCAACTTTGTCCTTGGAATAACTCTCCGAGAGAATGTAAAAGCAGTATCCATCGTTCCAGAGGTCTTTCACTTCTAGCTGGGATTTTGCAAGCTCAGCTTGGCTCTGTAAAGAGGCAATATCACTCTGCTGGGCAACTCGACCTCCGGAACTGCTGATATGGCTCACCGCAACGAGGATTATTATCAATGCCGCAGCAACCATAAAGAGGTACTCCAGTGAACCCTGAGCTTTTCGGCTCATGTTTTGCTCATCTTTAGAAAAAAATAAATATTTTTCTCCCCAATTCTGCCTATGAGATAATCAAAAATGGGGATAGCGATGCTGGTCTTCATAGAGTGCGAGTCATCGAGCATTGAAGGCTGTTTAAAGGAGCTTAGAGAAAAAGCCGAGGACTTAGAGAAAATCCCGGGAAAAATAGATAAAGCCAAGATAGAACTCTCCTTCGGTGCCTTCATGAGTGTTAGAATAAGCCTAAGCATAGAGCCAGACAAAAACCATGAGAAGATGATAATAGCTGAGTACTCATCAGGCAAGGACGTCCTCGAAAGGCTGCAAGAGAAGATGAGAGAAAAGATAAAGAATGCCCAAATAGTTGACTTCACCTTCGGAACCTACACAATGCCCATAACCCGAAGAAAATATGCTGTTGCAATAGCGGTCGTGAACATACCCAAGGAAAGGGAGAGCTTTGAGAACCTGAGCATTGAAGAAAGGAGGGCAATCCTGAGAAAAGCCCTCGAGCTCTTTGGTTGGAATCCAAAGGTTTTGAACATCTCCGAGATAGCGAGGCTATTCAGCGTTTCGAGGGATTCAATCTACAACGACATAGAGCAGATTTTGAAGGAAAAAGATTAGAGCTTTTAACAGCTTTTTCAAAACCCAAGTGTTTCTTTTGAAATCATTATCCCTGTAGGATGACCTCCTCCCCACCCTAAAGGGACAGACTTGAGTTAAAGAAAAAGCCAAATGGGAAAAGTATTAATAGTCCAATAGATGTAATACCATATAGGTGATCCCAATGCCAACTGTAACAAAGAAATACCAAGTAACGATTCCCAAGGAAGTGAGAGAGAGGCTTGGGATTAAGGCTGGAGACGAGGTAGTGTTCATCAAGACAAAAGAGGGCTATGTGATAAAACGTCTTGAGGATTTCGTTAAAGAGATGGCTGAACTATCAAGGGACATCGAGGAAAGCATAGAAGAGATGAGAGAAGGGCTGGGCAAAATGTTCACGGAGGATCACAAATGAAGGTAGTCCTTGATACAAACGTTTTCCACAACTGGAAGTTCCTGCTCTGGTTAAAGGACTCTCCGCACTCTCCGATAATAAGTTCCGTAAGCTATGCCGAGTACCTCTACCACCAGTCCAAAAAGATGGGAAGCATTGAGGAAGGCAGAAGTGCAGTTGATGCACTCTTGCACAGCATAGGGATTGAAGTTATGGCGTTTGACAAAGAATGTGCCGTAGAAACCGTGAAAGCCGTCTGGGGAAGATGGGACTTTAGAAAAAACGCGAGAGACTACATGATAGGTTCACTGGCGCTAAAGCTCAACGCTCCGGTAATAACTTACAACAAAAAGGATTTTGCATGGTACGAAAAAGTTTACACACCGGAGGAATTCATGGAGTTAGCTGAAGCCAGCAAACGATCCTAGCATCCAAATATGAAAGTTCTTGGCGTTGATTTGTCCAAAATTAGCAAAATCTTTATAACCTTTTGCTAAAAATTGGACGGACTACTCTTCCCCCTAAACAGAGGAACTTTCAAAAGAGAAAAAATGAAGATGAAACCACAGCTCTTTTTACTGAACAACGCTTATGGGCACTGGCGTTGCCGAGAGGATGAATAT
>LGET01000266.1 GCA_001507935.1 Thermococcales archaeon 44_46 | reverse complement strand
GAAGCAAAAGAGCTTTTCCCTTCACAACTGCTCAAGAAGTACGAACCCCTCGAATTTCTCGGTGAAGGAGGATTCGCCAAAGTTTTCAAAGCTAAGCGTAAAAGCGACGGTAAAATAGTTGCTGTAAAAATCCCCCGCATAGATGAAAGCACAAGCAAGGTCTTCCTGAGAGAAGTAGGTACGTGGCTCCACTTGGATCACCCAAACATTGTCAAACTCTATGAGGCAGACATCCTACCGGTCCCCCATCTGGAAATGGAGTTCGTTGAAGGTGTTGATCTCAACGGGAAAACAATTAGATCCTTGGAAGAATACCCCAAGCCCACTGAGGAAGGCCTTGCACTCAAATTTACCAAGGGCATTACCCAGGCCGTGAAATATGCCCACTCCCAGAACGTTCTCCACAGGGATATTAAGCCATTAAACATCCTCCTCAAGCACGATTTAACGCCAAAGTTAACCGATTGGGGGCTTTCAAAGATAGGAGTCACTACCTCTTCGAAGACCGCCGCCGGCTACACGCCACTGTATGCGGCTCCGGAACAGTTGCTGCCGAGCCAGTATGGCCACACCGACTACAGAACTGACCTATACCAGATCGGAGCGGTACTTTACGAACTATTAACGGGACGGCCACCTTATGAGGGCCACTCCCCGGCGGAGTTGATAGGGAAAATAACCGACCCGGACTATATTCCAAAGAAGCCCAGTGAGTTCAATCCAGAGCTCTACATTTTCGATAGTTTCTTTGAAAAGGCGCTGGCAAAGAGAAAAGAGGATCGCTTCCAGAGCGCCGACCAGATGTTACAGGCCCTTGAAGAGCTCGAAAGGCTCGTTAAGAAAAGAAAAGAGCTCAAAGAGACGGTGAAAGAACTCAGGAAAACCCTTAACAGAAGTCAGCTTGAGCTGAAGAAGAGTAAAAGCACAGAAGAGGCTAAGCTGAAAACTCTCGAAATTCTTGACCTTTACCAGAAACTTGCCGCGCTTTACTGCGAGCTCAATTCGAAATCGGAGCTACTAGAGATTCTTGAAGGCCTCAAGTACTACACGAGAAAGGATGACCTAAAGAGAGATCTCGAAAAAGCCGAAGAATACCTGAGATCATACATCGAAGAGAACCTTCCAATTGGAGAAGAGTTCGCCCAGAAGCTCAACGAACTGATTTCCCGTATAAAGGCCGAAGTAAGGGGTGAAATCCCATGAAAAAAGCTATTTTATTGGCTTTTTTATTTTTACTTTTCAGCAATTCTGTTGAGGCAGGGATTATTGAAGTTATCACCTTTCCAGAAAACGCCAGTGTGTATGTTAATGGAGAATATTGTCAAAGTGAGAATGGTCAGGTAAACATTCCAATTAAGCTGGAATGGATCTACAAACCCATAATCATCCGAGTAACTAAAGAGGGATATTCCCCCCAAAATAAATCGATCTTTATTTTCACTACGGAGTATTATGCGAGAGTTGAATTTAACCTGATACCATTGAATGGAACCCTCCATGTGTGTTCCACCCCCCTCAATGCATCTGTCAAAATAAGCGGTGCCAATGGTAGCGAATTTTTTGGCAGGACTCCGATGAGTACTTCGTTAAAACCCGGAAACTACACCATGGAGATCGCTCTGGAAAACTACTCCCCTTATTCCACCAGCATAGAGATACAGCCAAATGAAACTCTTAAAGTGTGTCCTGATCTCGTTCCACTCAATGGGACCTTGATAATAATGTCAGAGCCCGATAATGCTTCAGTTTACGTAAATGGCTTATTCAAGGGAAATACTCCTCTAAATGTTAGTTTAAAACCGGGAAAATATATCATCAACGTCACGAAAGACGGCTCTTGGAACGCAACAACGATAACGCTTGAGCCAAATGAAAGGCGTACAGTCCACTTAACAATTCCTGAGAAAAGCAACCCTCTTGGACTAATCTTAGCAGTTATCCTCTTGGTAACGGGGAGTGGGGCTGGAATTTACTTCACAAAGCTTAGAAGAGGAAAAGGTGAAGAAATCCCCTCTAAAGAGCAAATCTTGGCCACAAAAGAAGTTCCTTTTGATACTGCCAAACCTTACATAACCATGAAAACCTTAGATGGAAGGGCCTTCGGCATGAGCCACGTCGGGGCGAGGGAGAACAACGA
>LGET01000265.1 GCA_001507935.1 Thermococcales archaeon 44_46 | reverse complement strand
CCTATAAAGCTTCATACTGCACACCCCTATTACAAACAATGACACAAAATATATAAACTTTACGATTTTAACCATTTAGAAAACAGCCCATACAAAACACTCTCCGGAGCACTTTTCGCATGTCTACCATATTCCAGCATCATCAAAATCTCCACTTTCTATTCTTTTCCCACTTGGTTCATACTTCCACTCCCATAGAATGGCCTCGCCGAACTCTGTGTTGACTTCAACGGGCATATATCCAGCACCGACCTCTATGTTGTTGAGTAGCTCGAAGGTTTTCTCATCAACCTCCCAAATCTCAACTTTCAACTTTCCAGAGCCTTTAACTGCATAAGGCAATCCATCAACGTAGAGCTCATAGCCCTTGATCCAGTCTTCCCCAAGGAAAATTGCATCTTCCAGATATCCATGTAGAGGCTTTCCCTTTCTCAAAGTTCCATAAACAGCTATTTTAACTGACATTTGTTAAACCTCCCAACTACCACCATTTTTTAAAATAACAGTTTTTTCTTCCCAGTTCTCTTTAAACCACTCCCGGCTTTCCGTGTGGACGGGGATGATGTAATCGGGATCAATCTCATCAATTACTTTTTCTAATTCTTCCCTAGAAACGTGTCCTGAAGCGTGGAGCCCCCTTTCAAATATTGGCTTTCCTTCAGCATCAACCCTGAATCCATGGACTTCAAAGCCAAAATACTGAAGCCAGTTCCAGAGGCGAAGGAAACTAAACGTCTGTTCCTCGGTAAAGGCTTCACTTGATGAATAGATGTAAACCCCTCCATTGGGCATCACATCCAATAGATGGGGCATATCGTAGAATGAAAAGCAGAGAATGTAGTTTTCTTGTCCTTTTCTGATTTCGAATGGAGAAGCATACTGCTCAGCATAATTGCCCCAAAC
This sequence comes from Thermococcales archaeon 44_46, assembly GCA_001507935.1. GTDB lineage: Archaea > Methanobacteriota_B > Thermococci > Thermococcales > Thermococcaceae > Thermococcus_A. The sequence goes on along the minus strand of LGET01000265.1, from coordinate 1,236 downwards.
CACTATCTCCTCCCACTTTTGGCGTGTGGCTTTAAAGTTTCCATAGATCCTGAGACCTGCAAGTCTATCAACACCATCAACAAGTTTTAGCGCATGGAGAAAGTACGCATCTTTTGCGGTTATCACAAGCTCTCGTCCTGTTTTTTCTGCGATTTCCTTAAAGTTCTCAAGTCGTTCGAAATTTCTCGCTGAAAAATCAGCCACAACAAGACCCTTGGCCTCTTCAGCTATCTTTAGAGCATTCTTATAAACCTCCTCTTCAGAAACATTTTCATGCTCCTCCCTGCCAACTCTTGTGCCCTCAGTTATCAAAATGCTCACGTTTTTTGCTTCTTTGATGAACTTTCTGGTTTTGTCGCCATTTTTGCCATGTAATCGAAAGTCCCCAGTATAGGCCAAGCTTATCTCCCCTTCAATTATGTAAGCCGTTGCACCGTAAATTGAGTGATCCACATTAAATGGCTTAATTTCAAATCCTAAATCTTCCTCATTGACGGTTTTCACATCACCGGGCAAAATTTTCTTAGCTCTTGGAGATTCCTGTCCAGGCCTGTAAAAGAGGAAATCCGAGAGGTCTTGTAAGTCTTCAGTGAGGATGACATCCCTCGAGAAGTAATGGGACTTCCTGTCTGCCTCCAAAACATAACCTTCCTCATCCTTCCTCACTCTAACTTTGTAATATGGGGACTCCATGCCAAAATGGCTCCCACCAGCTGCCGTGTCATTCAAAGCCTTAATTATCGATATTGTCGTTGGAGAGCCCACTATAGGAATGTTTTTGTCAAGAAGGGCCACGTTTCCAACGTGGTCTAGGTGAGCGTGACTTATGAGGATTGCATCAACCTTGGGCCTTGGGAATCTTCCAACCTCACGGAAAAGATCTTCTGGAATTAGATCTTTTCGATAGATGTTGAGCTTTGGTATCATCCCAAGACGCCAGAGGTCATAAATTCCCCTAGCTGTTCTTTCGCTTATGAATTCTTCATAATATTGAGAATACTTTGCAAAATTCATTCCAAAGTCCAGGAAGAGACCATTTTCACCTTCTTCAACGTGAATCTTTGTTCCACCAATAGTATCGGCACCATCGAAAACGGTTATTTTCATCGCTGATACACCCCAACAACCCTCATAATTATATTTTATCACCCTAGTTCCCATTAGATCGTTAGAGTTATAAGCACTTAAGTCTTTTGATTGATTGGTGGTTGTATTGAGTTTTCAGAGGGAAATCCT
>LGET01000264.1 GCA_001507935.1 Thermococcales archaeon 44_46 | reverse complement strand
TAGTTGTACCTGTTAAGCTCGTGATACCCTTCATTGACAATCTCAACAAAATCAACGTTGAGATTCTTAATTTTGTTGAGAGCGACACTTAGGCTTTTGTCAAATAGGCACTGAGTTGATGTACCTATCACGTTTTCCTCACCAGGGAGGGATAAAAGAGAGGGTATAAAAAGCTCACTCTCGTGATTTGGGCAGGAAAGGAATAAGCCAGCTTAAAAAGCTATCTATGCTTCTTGTTTGTATGTATAATGCCCCAGTACCATAGAACTCCGCTACAAGTCCTTCGCCACCAAAGATAGTGCTTTTTATTCCTCCAACCCTCCTTACCTTAAAATCAAGACCCTCTGTAAAGGCCACTAAATGGCCGGTGTCTATTATGAAGCGCTCATCTCTAAGCTCCTTTTTATATATTGCTCCAAAGCTTGAAAGGAATACCGTTCCTTCCCCGGTTAGTTTAAGCAGAAAAAGCCCTTCTCTTGAGAAAAAGGTCTTTGCACCGCCGAATTTAGTGTCTATCTCTATATTCTCAGAACTAGCTAAAAATGCTCCACTCTGGGCATATAGGGTTCCTCTCAACTCCAATGCCTCTATGTCTCCCATATACGGCGGGGCTAGGCCGATATTTCCTTTACCCCCTCTGGCTCTAAAGGTGTTTATGAATATGCTTTCTCCTCCAAGCATTGACCTTTTTAGGGCTTTAAAAACTCCGCCTGTCTTTGTTTCTATTTCTACATTTGGGCTCATATGAACCATTGCTCCGGGTTCTGCCTTAATGGCTTCCCCATCCTCCAATTCTACCTCAACCAAGCTAAAACTTGGTCTTTGAATAATCTCGTATCTCATTTATAACACCAAAAGAAATTTGGTGATTTAGGTATATAAGCCCTTTTACCTTATTTCTTTCTTGTCTATTTGACCTTTTGCGTAGGGGCAGAGATCCTGCAGGGGACACTCGTTGCATTTTGGGTTTATAGGCTTGCATATTCGTTTTCCGTGGTCAACCATTGCATGATTCACATATATCCATAGATCCGTGGGTATTAATTGTTTGAGGTATTCCTCGACTTTCTCCGGTGAAACCTTCGGAGGAGCTAAGCCGAGCCTTTTGCTGATTCTGTTTACGTGGGTATCCACTGGAATCGTCTGCTTTCCAAACCCGTATGCTAAAACTATGTTTGCACATTTTCTCCCTATACCCGGGAGCTTCATTAGTTCTTCAATTCTGTCTGGAACTTTACCACCATATTCTTCGAGAATTATTTGAGAAGCCCTTACTATCCATTCGCCTTTCGTTTTCCAGAGGCCAACACCGTTCTTCCTCAGAAACTCTTGCATCTCTTCAATGGGTGTGTTCGCTATCGTCTCGATGTTCTTGTACTTTTTAAACAACTCCCTCCACACTTTGTAAGTCACTTCATCCCTCATCCTTTGGGAGATTATGCAGTGAATCAGCGTTTTGTAAGGATCCCCAATGAGGATTTTTTCTCTAGGATAGGTCTCTATGAGTTTTTTGACTATCTCTTGGGCACGTTTTTTCTTTTCCTCCCAGCTCTCGTTAAATGTAAATCCATCAGACTTGGATGATTGTAAGTTTGTTTTCATCATGAACCACCAATACAGTGTTTTTTGCAAGCCTAACTTCTTTAAGTTTCTCGAATTTCTGGTTAAAAATCTTGTGTCCTCTGTGGTTCAAGATTAAAACCTCATCGTCAAAGACAACTGCAATAATGCTTTCTCCGAGAAGTAAATCTTTAATTTCCTTTTCAAATTCAAGTGTTGTGGAAAATATCTCTTCTTTGCTTAGCTCTATTGCCGTTAAGTCAGTGACCTTAATGACCTCTGGCTCTGCATATATGGCCTTGAACTTGAGAGGCTTTCCCAGCAGGTCTATTTCCAGAACATCACCTTCTCTGACTTCTTTTCCCTTGAGCTTTGTTTTTATGACTTCAATGAAATCGGGAGTTAGAGGTGCCTCAAACAGGGGTTTTAATATGAGTTTCACAATTCCCACCCCAGTAGTTGTACTTCGTGAACTAATTAAGGGTTTTTAGGGAGGGCGTGTTTATAGTAACCTTTATTAGGGTTTTTGCTGAATTCTTTCAGGTGGTTGTCGTGATCCCCAGATGGGATCACAGACTCAA
>LGET01000263.1 GCA_001507935.1 Thermococcales archaeon 44_46 | reverse complement strand
TGGATGAAAGGTCGGCGATTAGGGATTTAGCCCTGTTTAGGAAGTCAATTGTAACCATTGCTCTCGTGGTGTTCTTCTTCTTTGTCCACGACAAGCTTGAGATAGAGCCTGCAGTGGTTGCATTGTTTGGGGCCTCTTTGCTCCTTTTCTGGAGCAGAGAGAACCCCGAGGGAATTCTGGAGAAAGTTGAGTGGGCAACTTTGTTCTTCTTCGGGGGACTGTTCCTTATTGTAGGTGGTCTGGTTGAGACAGGGTTTATAGAACAGATAGCCCAATGGATAACCTCTTTCGTCCACAACGAAGGAGAAGCGGTACTGGTTATAGCGTGGTTTTCAGCATTTGCTTCGGCTATTATAGACAACATTCCATTTACAGCCACAATGATACCCCTGATAAAGGCGATGGGAGGTTCTCTTAACACGTACCCCCTCTGGTGGGCTTTAAGTTTAGGGGCGTGCCTAGGTGGAAACGGAACAGCTATCGGAGCTTCGGCAAACGTTGTTGTGATAGGGATAGCAGCAAGGGAAGGTATAGATATAACTTTCATGGACTTCCTCAAAATGGGTATGGTTATAATGGTATTAACTGTAGGCGTAGGCGTTGGAGTATTATGGTTTAGGTACGTGTGGTGATGGGTAATGAAGATACTTGTGTTGATAGATGGTTCAAAGTGGAGTCAAAAGGCAGCTCTTCACGGAATTGCAGTTGCCAAGAAAAAGAACGCAAAACTGGTGCTGTTCTCAGTTTTAGATAGGAGAGAAGCTAGAGCAACCGCATTCAACTTGGTGGCGAGGCATGGAGACATTGAGAAGGTGCGCAGGTTTGAAGATGAGGTCTGGAACAAAATGAAAAGAGATCTTCAAGATGTCATGAGTGAAATATTAAAGTTCTGCCACGAAGAGGGGGTAAACTGCTCCATAAAGATTGTTGAGGGAATAGCTAAGGACAAAATTCTTGAAGAAGCAAACAGCGGGGAGTACTCGCTTGTTGTAATGGGGGCCTATGGAAAGAGCGGAAAAACGAGGATAGGAAGCTTGCTGGAAGAGATAGCCGGTAACGTGAAGCCCCCGCTCCTAATAGTGCGCTAGTCTCTAACCTTAGAATATTTGGCCTTTATGGCCCTTCCAGCTTTTCCAGTTCTTCTCTTAAGTTAATTAATGCTCTTGGGGTGTATGAACTTTCCCAATTACATCAAGCGGCACTTCAATCCCTTCTTATTAGGGCTGTAAAAAATAACAGCAATATTAAAAGTTCAAATGTAGTTGAGACTACCTCAAGTATTTCTGAAGACAATGATGTTCTGATTAGATGAAAGTTCTCAATGATCTTTTTGGAAACGAACATCAGAAATGCCAAAAAAAGGAGCAAAATACTTTTCATCCCACTTTTTCTGTATGCTTTCCATGCTGCTACTGATAGTATAGTCCCCAAAATAATTATACTTCCGTCGAGAAGATATCCTAAGATGTCAATCACTCTTCCTCCCCCCTAAACGCTAACGTTAAATCAATTAATTTATCTGCAAGTTTGTCCCAGATTTTTGGTTTATACTCTTTGATTATGCGAACTAAAACATTAACATCGCAATTAAGGGAATAAACGGTGTTTTTTCCGTCTTTTATCTTTGTAATAATCCCCAACCTCTCGAGCCGTTTTGTATGATAAACTATAGTAGAAGGGGTTAGGTTGAGCTTTTCTGCGATTTCACTCTGGTTTTTGTCCCCTTCCGCAAGTAAAAGGAGTATCTTTCTTTGGCTTTCGTTTGAAATAGCTATCATAAGACGCCGGTACTCTTCTTCAAAACCTGGTGGGAAGAAGTATTTTTTCCCTCCAAGCCGTTTTGAGGTGATTTTTCCCTCTTTTTCAAGATGCCGTAGGTGGTATTGCAGGTTTCCTAGCCCTATGTTGAGTTCTTGGGCTAACTTACGAAAAGTTATTCCAGGATTCTTTGTGACATAGTCCAAAATTCTTTCTCTGGTGCTCATGAATATCAAACCGAAGTATCGTCTGAATGTTTTAACTATTTGTGGTACGATTCTCAAAAGAGCATTTTATTGGAGCCCCGGGCGGGGTTTGAACCCGCGACCTGCCGCTTACCAAGCGGCCGCTCCACCAGGCTGAGCCACCGGGGCACCGAAAGAAAGAAGCCAA
>LGET01000262.1 GCA_001507935.1 Thermococcales archaeon 44_46 | reverse complement strand
GGATATCTGAAGAGAGAGGAAGGAATAGTTAACGGAACCGGTGGGTTTGTGTTCCAAAACATAACCAGTGTTTACATGGGGATTTTTGTCTATCCCAGCCCACACAAGAGTCCTAAATGTGAAAACGCTCTCAGAGATCTCGAAGAGATGCTCAAAAATAAAGGATGGCAAAGTGTAGAAGTCCCTCCTGAAGCTCTGGAAAAGAGAAACTTCATCGGGAGGCTTATCAATGCCACGATGCTTCAGGAAGGGAATAAAGCCGTATACTTAGAATGCTCATATGTGATGGCCTATGGGAGGTTGATAATTCTGTATGGAGAAAAAGAAGAACTGACCTCCTCCCCGCCCTGAAGGGCGAGGGTTTATCTTAACCCCTCACCAAGGGCGGGGAGGTTTGAGGGGTCTCATTTAGGCCCAAGTTAAAGCGGGTCTTCGACCCCTCGGGGAGGGTCTTCCCCCCATTACCCCTACCCCCCGCTAGAGCGGAAAGGCTCGGGGTTATCGTTCTAACCGCTTTTCTCAAAATGTTAAACGCTCCAACCAAGTCAGCATTCATTACAACACCCTCCCTGCGGCACTTGAATAAACCCCTAAAAATTCTACCATTAGAATGGCGCTGGCCGCAGAGGGGGCAAAGCTTAGAAGTAAAAGCCTCATCAACAAGCAAAACTTCAATACCAAACTCTTCAGCAACCTCGGTTAAGCGTTTGATGAGATAATTAAACCGCCACACTTGAGAGAGTATGAAGTTCTGCCTTTCCCCCTTGTTAGAATTCCTTGCGATTTCTTTTGGATAACCAACCACAATTATGCTAACGCCTAATTGATAAAGTTTTTCCACAGTTTGTCTAACTGCCTTGTTAATGTAATGTCTTGCTTGTAGTTTAGCCTTCTGGTACATCATCTTAAGCCTCCTGCTCTTTTTAGCACCACTCCTGTTGATTTTAGACTGATAATCTGCTATTCTTTTTTGCCAGTAAAAGGCTATTGATTTTAGTGGTCTCCCGTTCACGAGAAAAGCTTCACCATTCTCAATGTAAATGGCAATTAAATTATTTACTCCGAGGTCTATTCCTGCTGTTAGGTTGCTCTTTGGTTTTCTTGGGACTTCCACCCACTCTCCACCGGTTAGTTTTTCTTCGACCGTGTAACTCACGTGAGCATACCATTTCCGCTTTACAGAGTCATAGACAATTTCAAGCCTCCCCTGTTTACCCTTCAAGTGTATCCTCCCCTTGAACTGCATTTTTAACCTTCCAAACCTTCCAAGCCGTCTCAACTCGATTGTGTTCCCATCAATTTTGTACTGGTCGTTCCTGAGTGGGATTACGAATAGTTTTCCTCCATTCTCCTCCTTGACGAATTTTGGTGGTTGAGGTTTGAACCATTCTGATAGCTCTCCTTTCTTTTTCTTCTTGAGTAGAGAGAAGAAACTACGCCAGGCTTCAGCGTTCTTCCTCGCTAATTGTTGTACTGTTGAACCTCCAATCCAATCCTTGAAGGTATAGTAAGCTTCTTTTTCCGTTGTCCCAAAGTCGATCTTCCCGAATTCTTTGAATTGCTTTAAACGCTCGTAATTGAGTTTATTCCAGATTATTGTAGTGGCTTGGGCTAGCTCAAGAAGAGTTTTTTCTTGTTCTTTTGAGGGTTGGAGTTTTACTGTTACGGTTCTTTTCATTACTCCTCATTATTAATTTTACACTTTTGAGTTTAAAAATGTTTTTGCTTTCTCACTAAAAGGGCTTGTTTATGGTTGGCTGTACCCCGCCCTAAAGGGCAAGGCTTGAGAAAAGAAAATGTCATTGAACTCGCCTCAATCTTGAGCTAGCTATTCCCTTATGAACAAAGCCGCGCCCATGCCAAAGTATGATGGACAAGAGTAAGCAGCTTTTATGAGCTTCATTGGCACATTCTTCAAAACGCCGTAAAGGACGAGCAGCTGCCAGTAGCTGTCTGGCAAAGCTTTGTTTATTAGCTCATCCGGTATCTCAAGGAGCCCTTCAAGTCTATTTTCTTGAATTATTTTCATGATGAGCTCATCGTATTCCTTAGCTTCGGGTGCATAACCATAAGGGCCGTTGCCGTGTGCATGGGCATGGTCTGCACTCGCTATGAAGGCTACCCTCCTTTCGTATTCCTCAAGTACTTCTCCCACCACTTCACCAAATTT
>LGET01000261.1 GCA_001507935.1 Thermococcales archaeon 44_46 | reverse complement strand
CTCTCCTTCTTTTCGGGGCTGACCTTAAGGGTTCCTCTGTAGGCCAAGTATACTACAAAGACCATGAGTATCAAATCAAGAAATGCTATTGGCCCCATGTTGAGAAGAAATTCGCTAAAGCTAAGCCCTGCAGCGGAGCCTATCATTATGTTGGGTGGATCACCTATGAGCGTTGCTGTTCCACCAATGTTGGATGCAAAGATCTCGGAGAGAAGGAAGGGGAGGGGGTTAACTTCCATAAGTCTTGAAATGTAGATAAGCATTGGAGTAAGCAGAAGAACCGTGGTCACGTTATCAAGAAAGGCACTTATGAGGGCTGTCACAACTGAGAAAAGCAGCAAAACTCTAACAGGTTCTCCTTTTGCAAGTTTGGCGGTTTTTATTGCAATATACTCAAACAGACCGCTTAACCTTGTTGTATTGACAATTATCATCATTCCAGCGAGGAGAAGTATAGTGTCGAGGTCAAGATAAATGGGAACCTTTTCCCACGGGACTATGTTTGCCAGAAGAACCAGGGCCCCTCCCATCATCGCAGCAACGGTTCTGTGTATCCATTCGTTTATTATAAGGACATATGTAAAGATGAACACTGCAAGGGCAAATACCTCCAAGGGAGACATCTGGCCACCTCCTAATAGATTATCACCGGAATGTTCAGATGCTGGACTATCCTAAGAACCAGAGGGCTGATAGGCGAGGTTTTTGTTATCTCCGACCCATAGTTCCTTGAGATTGCAAGCAGGTCATAATTCTCGGCCATTCTTATCACGTCATCGCTCTTGTTTCCAAAGAACAAACGCCTCTGCACTTTTAGACCGTAACTTTCAAGCTTCTTTGCCACGGTGTTAAGCAGTTCTTCTCCTATCATCTCTTCTCTACGCTTAAATTCTTCACTCGCTTCCGGGCTGAGTGTTTGACGCACAAGCTCAAATATCTGCGAATCCAGGATATAAACAAGCAAAATATTCGCCTCATAAGCACTTATCGTCTCATATACTTCTGTGGGGACATTTTTAACGTATCTATCAAGCGGCATCAATATAGAATTGATCTCGGGAATTTGTTTTTCCTCTTCGGTTAGAAGAAACTCCCGGTAGTGCCTCATTATGTCCTCATACTTCTTCCCAGCTATGTGTTTAAACTTTCGACCAATGAAAGAAGAATACAACCCCATATTATCCCACCTAACCGTTTTGATAAGGAGTTTAAAAAGACTTTGGTTCATGCTTTTAATTTAGAGCTGTGAACCATAAGAGATATTAAAGAACATGAAGAAACATCACTGGGGGTGAGAAGATGAAGAGAATAATACCAGTACTGGCATTGATTCTTCTGCTCTCGCCACTTGCAAATGCTCAATGCCCGGAAGAAGGAAACACCGTTGTGTTAAAAGCCCCAGCAGTATCAAGGACATCAAGTGGTGAGTTAATAGGAGTGGCAACGGACTTTGTAATTACGGTTGCCCCTGGAAACGGGCACGTTTACGTGGAGACCTGGCCACTGGCAGAGGTGGATATGCAGGCATCGGCAAGATTAGCCGCCCAAGTTGCTGGAAAAGTTCTTGGGGTTGATATGAGCAAGTATGACGTTTTTATTCAAGTAAGGTCTGATGCCCCAATTATTGGAGGTCCCTCTGCTGGAGGAACAATGACTGTTGGCATAATAGCCGCTTTGAAGGGCTGGGAAGTAAGAAAGGACGTTATGATGACCGGCATGATAAATCCCGATGGAAGCATCGGGCCGGTAGGAGGGATTTTGGAGAAAGCCTCAGCTGCCCACAGCGTAGGAGCAAAGCTCTTCTTAATTCCAGAAGGACAGAGAATACAGGTAGTCCAAAAAACCGAACAAAAGCAAATCGGCCCAATAGTGCAGATAACAAGTAAGTCCGAAAAAGTTGACGTGGTTGAATACGCAAGGGAGAGATGGGGCTTAGAGGTTAGAGAGATTAGGGATATATACGAGGCAGTTTACTATTTCACCGGAAAGAAGATAGAGAAGCCATCCGTGCCAGGGGAGTTGAAAGTTGATACCTCCTTCCTAAAGGACGATGCACTCAAGGACTACGATGAGACCCTAGAATACTATAAGCAGGTTGAAAATAAGCTCAAAAACAGTGACGTTAGCTACACCACTTACTCCTACCTCAAAAATGCACTAGATGATGCCAAAGCCAA
>LGET01000260.1 GCA_001507935.1 Thermococcales archaeon 44_46 | reverse complement strand
TTTGCAACCCTTTGGGTTTCAGCCTTTGCATTGACATCTCTCGACACAGCTACAAGGCTTGGAAGATTTGCATGGCAGGAAGTCTTTGGAATGGTTGTTGATACGAGCCAAGGAATCTGGAAGAGCCTAACAAACAAGTGGGTTGCCTCAATAATAATTGCAGTGCTTGGAACTTGGATGGCATGGGGAGCCAGTTATAAAGTTCTCTGGCCAGCATTTGCCGGTATGAATCAGCTTTTAGCATCAATAGCTATGTTGACAGCAGCTCTATGGGCTTACAAGATACAGAAAGCTGGAATATGGAGTTACGCCGTCTTAATTCCAGCTCTCTTCCTGTGGATAACAGTTACGGCAGGTCTCATATGGTACATAGCGGTAGTTCCGCTCAAAGGAAGCACATTAATAGCTGTTAAGGGCTCTCTTATAGTGGGTCTATTGCTTAACTTCCTCTTAGCTTATGACTTCTACCTTGCATGGAAGAGACCTGCCGAGGAATACGAAGCGGCTCCGGCGTGAAACTCCTTTCCATTCTAAATTTTTTAATTTTGTTGAGGTGATTCAATGAAAACCTTCTTAAGGAGGATTCTCTACTGGGTTTCCATACCCATTCGGGCTTTATGGGGATTCAATAAGGGATTTAAGCTTTATTATCTTAGGGGTCTCCAATGGGAGGAAGAAGAACTTGAGAATGTATTTGCACTTCTTCTGCTTGGGAGTTATGTAAGACTCCCAAACCCTCCTGTTGATATTAGCTATAGGCTTCTTCCGTACATGCTCAGGGAGATGTATATTATGCAGGAAAAATCCCTCAATCCATTGACAATGAAAACGGGGTGGTTAAATGTTTGAAAATCTAAAAGCATTTTTTAGAGGATTTTTTAGTTCATTTAAGGCACGTTCTACGGAATATCTTGAGTTTGAGGAGAGAGAGCTTGAAAATGTGTTTGCACTTGTGCTCATGGGCTCGTTTGTAGGAATTCCGAGCCCCCCGACGACACTTGTCATAAGACTAATGCCCCACATGGTGAGGGAAATCTACGTAATGCAGAGAAGAGCGGGAGAAATGGATGATATATTCGGTGAAATCGCTGCAATGTTTGAAATAACGTGAGGTGATAACGGTGAAGGATTATTTGGTTCCAAAAGAAGGATTCAGGGTCTTATTCTTCATTGGAAAGGGGGGAGTGGGAAAAACAACGAGCTCTGCTGCAGTCTCAGTTGCCCTCGCAAAGAAAGGCTACAAAACTTTGATAGTCTCGATAGACCCTGCCCACAACCTGGGCGATGTATTTGAAGTTAAGTTAAACGACAAGCCTAAAGCAATCGCTGAAAACCTTTATGCAATGGAGCTCGACATGGAAAAGCTCATTAAAGCTTATTTGAAGCATCTTGAAAAGAACCTAAAGCACATGTACAGGTATCTTACGGTGATAAACCTTGAGAAGTATTTTGAAGTGCTCAGCTTTTCTCCTGGTATAGAAGAATACGCTACTCTTGAGGCAATCAGAGAGATACTGCAAAGAGGAGATGAGTGGGATATTATAGTCTTTGACACTCCTCCGACCGGATTAACTTTGAGAGTTTTGGCCCTTCCTGAAATTGCCCTTATCTGGACGGAGAAGCTCATAGAGATACGGAAGAAGATTCTGGAAAAGAGAAGAGCAATCGAAAACATACAGGGAGAAAGAAAATTCGTAATTGAGGGCGAAGAATATAAACTTCCGAGTAAAGAGGAGGAAGACCCCGTAATGAAGGAGCTTAAGCAGTATAAAGCTGAAATTGCCTTTGTCAGAGGCGTCCTTACAAACCCAAAAAAGACCAGCGTTGTAGCGGTGATGAATCCCGAAATGCTACCGCTGTATGAGACGGAGAGGGCTTACGAGGCTTTAAGAAAGTTCAAAATACCCCTCAATCTTATTGTTGTCAACAAAGTCATTGAGCTTGAGGAAGAAGTTTCAAAGCTGAGAGTAAAAATAGATGCTCAAAGAAAGGTGCTTAGAAAGATAGAGGAAAAATTCAAAGGAGTGGACATTGTAACGTTGCCCATGTTTGAAGAAGAGCCGAGGGGTTTAGAATGGCTTGAGAGAGTTGGGGGCTGTTTTCTAAATGGTTAAAATCGTAAAGTTTATATATTTTGTGTCATTGTTTGTAATAGGGGTGTGCAGTATGAAGCTTTATAG
>LGET01000259.1 GCA_001507935.1 Thermococcales archaeon 44_46 | reverse complement strand
CGGAGCAATACTTTTGCAGAGGACAATCCCTACGCCTTGGAAAGGGTTAGAGTTCTCAGGGTATATCAGCTTACCGAGTTGGAAAAGCTGTTCTTATTTAGGTTTGAAGACCCAACTATTGCAGAGAACTGGACATTTAAGCCGGGTCAGTTTGTTCAGCTTACAATACCGGGAATAGGGGAAGTACCTATTAGCGTGTGTTCTTCTCCTATGAGACAGGGTTTCTTTGAACTATGTATTAGAAAAGCTGGAAGGGTAACTACTGCAGTCCACAAGCTTAAGCCTGATGATACCGTACTCGTGAGGGGCCCATATGGAAACGGTTTTCCTGTTGACAAATGGGAAGGGATGGACTTGCTCTTAATAGCAGCTGGTCTCGGGACGGCTCCTCTAAGGAGTGTTTTCCTTTATGCGATGGACAACAGGTGGAAATACGGTAACATAACATTCATAAACACTGCCCGCTATGGGAAGGATTTACTCTTCTACAAGGAGCTTGAGGCAATGAAAGACATAGCGGAGGCTGAGAACGTTAAGATAATTCAAAGTGTCACCAGAGATCCTGATTGGCCGGGACCAAAAGGTAGGCCCCAAAACTTCATAGTCGAAGCAAATACAAACCCCAAGAACACAGCAGTAGCAATCTGCGGTCCTCCAAGGATGTACAAAGATGTTTTTGAGGCCCTTATAAACTACGGCTACAGACCAGAGAACATCTACGTGACGCTTGAGAGAATGATGAAATGTGGAATCGGTAAGTGTGGCCACTGCAACGTAGGAACAAGCACATCATGGAAATACGTCTGTAAAGATGGCCCCGTATTCACGTACTTTGACATAGTATCAACACCAGGAATGCTCGACTGAGGTGGTGAAGATGGAGAACGAAAAAGTTCGCATCGGGTTTTACGCTCTCACTTCATGTTATGGTTGCCAACTCCAGTTCGCTATGATGGACGAGATAATTCAGCTTTTGGACAAGGCAAAGATAGAATGCTGGTTCATGCTGGATAGAGATAGCAGCGAGGATAGGGAAGTGGATATAGCCTTCATAGAGGGAAGCGTGTCCACTCAGGAAGAAGTTGAGCTTGTAAAGAAGATCAGAGAGAAGGCCAAAATAGTTGTTGCTGTGGGATCATGTGCCGTTCATGGTGGAGTGCAGAGCTGGGAGAAAGATAAAGAGCTCAGTGAGCTCTGGAAGACAGTTTACGGAGATGCACATGTTAAATTTGAGCCCAAGATGGCAGAGCCCGTTGAAAAATACATCAAGGTTGACTATAAAATCTATGGTTGCCCGCCAGAGAAGAAGGACTTTCTCTATGCATTGGGCACATTCTTGGTGGGCTCATGGCCCGAAGACATTGATTATCCCGTATGTGTTGAGTGCAGAATCAGGGGAAACCCATGTATTCTTATAGAAAAGGGAGAGCCGTGCTTAGGGCCGGTGACAGTTGCCGGGTGTGATGCAAGGTGTCCCGGCTTTAACGTTGCTTGCATTGGGTGCAGAGGGGCTGTAGGATATGACGTTGCGTGGTTTGACTCTCTAGCCTTAGAGTTCAAGAAGAAAGGTCTTACAAAAGAGGAGATTCTTGAGAGAATGAAAATCTTCAACGCTCACAATCCAAAGCTTGAGGAGATGGTTAACAAGATATTTGGGGAGGGAGAATGATGTATATCCCGATTACTGTTGACCACATAGCCCGTGTTGAGGGTAAGGGAGGAATAGAGATAGTTACAAGTGATGAGGGCGTAAAAGAGGTAAAGCTCAACATCATTGAGGGACCGAGGTTCTTTGAGGCTATTACACTTGACAAGAAACTTGAAGAGGCATTGGCAATCTATCCGAGAGTTTGTTCTTTCTGTTCAGCAGCCCACAAACTTACCGCTGTAGAAGCTGCCGAAAAGGCCATAGGTTTTACCCCAAGACCTGAGATTCAAGACTTGAGAGAACTGCTCTACATGGGAGATACCATAGAAAGCCATGCTCTACACCTTTACCTACTAGTTCTCCCAGATTATCTCGGCTATTCCAATCCACTGGCAATGGTTGACAAATATAAGAGAGAAATTGAATATGCAATGGCACTAAAGAACATTGGTTCAAAGATAATGGATTACCTTGGCTCAAGGGCGATTCACCAGGAAAACGCTATACTTGGAGGCTTTGGAAAGCTTCCAACAAAAGC